>CAYZYX010000004.1:18705-61330 GCA_964482715.1 uncultured Clostridia bacterium | reverse complement strand
TTTTACACTTATACTTTCACCCTTGCCAAGTATTCTTACTTCGACGGGACACTTTTCGGCAAATCTTTTTGCATCATTCAAGGTGCCCACAATATCCCCAAAGTGCATCGGGATAATCATTCTGGGTTTTATGGCTTCAACGGCTGCCAGAGCATTTTCCACATCCATAGTGTAAGTCCCACCAATAGGTAAAAGGGCTACCGATGGTTTTAAATCATTCATCTCAGGAACAAAATCGGTATCCCCGGCATGATAAATCGAAATTGTCTCTACTTCAAAAAAATATCCTACCCATCCATTTTCCTTGGGGTGGTAAGGCTTATTTAAATTATAGGCAGGAACAGCTCGTACATTTATTCCTTTTAAAGAAAGACTGTCACCCGGTTTTACTGCTCGAACTTCACCTCGAAGCTTCCCCACTCCATCGGTGGGAACCAGAATAGTGGTTGCCTTACCCTGGATTCTATTCACATCGTCAGGTGAAAGGTGATCATAATGTGAGTGAGAGATAAAAATCAAATCAGCCTCATCTTTAGCCTTTATTTTCCAGGGATCAAGGTAAATCGTAAGGCCTTCTTCACCTTCAATCTTAAAACTGGCATGACCCAACCAGGTGATTTTAACCGCCATTTCGTCCTCTCCTTATTTTTTACCTTATTGATATTAAATTACTCACTATTTTTTCTCACCAGGTAAAACACCCTTCAGGTAGCGATAAATTTCACTATCAGTGGTAAGTATCAGAGTATCTTTTTCGGTTAAGGTCTTTTCATAGGTTTCTAAAGTTTTCAGAAAGGAGTAAAAATCAGGGTCTTTAGAATAAGCCTGAGCATATATTTTTATTGCTTCTGCATCAGCCTGGCCTTTTATAATCTGTGCTTTTCTATAGGCTTCAGAGGTAATTTTCTGCAATTCTTTTTCTCTCATCCCTTCTATTTCCGCTTTTTTACCCTCTCCTTCTGAACGGTACTGTTCAGCCACCCTTTTTCTTTCAGAAATCATTCTGGTGTAAACCTTTTCCCTCACCGCTTCCACATAGTTAAGCCTCTTTATGCGGACATCTACCAGTTCAATTCCGTACTGGGGAACAATTTTAGCTGCTTCCTTAAGAATCTCGCGAGAAATATGCTCTCTTCCCTTTTTTACCTCTTTAATTTCTTCTTCTTTTTGAATAAAGATCTCAGTGCTAACAAATTCACGATTGGAATTTCTCACTATCTCATACAGAGAATATGCTGTAATTCTATCTCTGGTTGCAGAGTCTATTATGTCATCAAGTCGTGCATGAGCTCCTCTTTCATTTCCCACCGATTGCAGAAATTTAAGAGGATCCACAATTTTCCAGCGAGCTGTAGTATCAACCCAGATATATTTTTTGTCCCCCGTGGGAATCTGAGTAGGACTCCCATCCCAGGTAAGCAGTCTTTTCTCGAAATAATTCACCTTCTGAATAAAAGGCTTTTTTATGTAAAGGCCGGCTCGAGTAATTGGCTTTCCTACTGGCTGACCAAATTCAGTTATGACAACCTGTTGAGTCTCATCAACTATATAAAGGGCGCTACTTAAAACCACCAACCCGATTATGATCACCACTCCCAGGGCCACCCATTTTTCTATTCTCATTTTTCACCCTCCAGAGAAAGAAGTGGTAAGATGGTCTTCTGCTCCGAATCTACCACATATACTTTACCAACTTGAGGTAGCACCTTGGCCAATGTTTCCAAATAAAGTCTCCTTCGAGTGACCTCTGGAACTTTTTTATACTCCGACCACAAAGCCAGGAATCTCTCAGCCTCTCCTTTAGCTCGATTTACACGGTTAATAGCGTAACCTTCAGCCTCAGCTATTATTTTTTCTGCTTCTCCCTTGGCCTTAGGGATGACCTTGTTGTAAGCCCGCCAGGCTTCATTTATGAATCTCTCCCTATCCTGTCGTGCTTCATTTACCTCATTAAATGATGGCTTTACTGGATCTGGTGGGTTAACGTCTTTTAACTTTAAAGTCACTATCTTAATTCCTGTCTGGTAAAAGTCGAGTATTTCCTGAAGTTTTTTTTGAGCCTCAGTTGCTACTTCCATTCGACCTACAGTCAATACCTCGTCTACACTTCTGTCCCCAACCACAAGGCGCACAGCAGATTCAGCCATATCTCTGATGGTCTTTTGAACATCTCGAACTTTAAAAAGATAATTGTAGGGATCCACAATTTTATATTGAACAATCCACTCCACTACAGCTACATTTAAATCACCGGTTAATATCAAAGATTCGTCCTCCCATTTTTCTGGAGCATAAAGGGTCTTTACTCCCGGCCGAAGAGTCCTGAAACCAAACTCTTCCTTGAAGATGCGTTTTACCTTAACTCTGGTAACCGTCTCGGCAAAAGGAATCTTAACATGTAGCCCCGGGTCTGTCATTCTCACATATCTACCGAACCTCTTGATAACTCCAACCTCTTCCGGTCCTACGGCGTAAAAAGTGGAAAATAAAATAACAAGCACCACAATTCCAAGGATTATCAATCCATACCATTTTCGAAAGGGAGGCCAGGGAGGATTAACTTTAAAATCCAGATCTTCTTCCATAGCCTAATCTCCTCTTCTTATTTAATTAATTTATACTAACTCCAGTATACTATAAGCAATTAAATTGACAAGTAATGTAAAAGAAAGTTTTTATCAAAAAGAGGTTTTCTTGACTTTTGAGGACGAGCAAATTAAAATTAGAAGAAGTTACTAATCCTGTAAGGAGTAGATATGAGTATAAAAGAGGAAATTTTAAGTATGGGAAAGAAGGCCAAAGAGGCGGCGCAGGTAGTTGCCAGTCTTTCTTCAGATGAAAAAAACCAGGCTCTTGAGAAGATTGCGTCTGAGCTGGAAAGAGAAAGCAAAAAAATAAAGGAAGAAAATCAAAAAGATATCAGGCAGGCGAAAGAAAAAGGTCTTTCTGCTGCCCTTATAGATAGACTAACTTTAAATGACAAAAGAATAGTCCAGCTTTCCAAAGGTTTAAGAGAAATAGCTTCCCTGGAAGATCCTATAGGCAAAATAGAAAGCATGTGGAGAAGACCAAATGGACTTTTAATAGGAAAAATGGTCGTTCCTCTGGGGGTAATTGGCATCATCTATGAATCAAGACCTAATGTTACCGTTGATGCTGCCGGTCTTTGTCTTAAGGCCGGAAATGCTGTAATACTCCGGGGTGGATCTGAAGCCATCAATTCAAACTGCGTCCTGGTAGATATTATAAGCTCTGCACTGAGTAAAACCAAAGTTCCTGTCTTTTCCGTTCAACTTATAAGAACCACTTCCCGTGAAGCGGTAAAGGAAATGCTCAGGCTTGATGATTACATTGACGTAATTATTCCGAGAGGTGGGGAAAGTCTTATTCGGACAGTTACGGAAAACTCCATCATACCGGTTATAAAACATTATAAAGGGGTCTGTCATGTTTTTGTTGATGCTGAAGCTGATCTTGCCATGGCGGAAAAAATCTGTTTTAACGCAAAAGTCCAACGTCCGGGAGTCTGCAATGCCATGGAAACTCTTCTGGTAGATAAAAAAATAGCCTCAACATTTCTTCCAGCCATGATACGAAAATTTCGGGAAGGGGGTGTAGAAATAAGAGGAGATGAAGAGGTCAGAAGGATTGTCCCTGATGTGAAACCTGCTACAGAAGAGGACTGGTTCTGTGAGTATCTTGATCTTATCCTTTCTGTGAAAGTAGTGGATGGACTGGATGAAGCTATTTGGCACATAAATTTTTATGGCTCGCATCATTCTGACGCCATAGTGACAAAAAACTACAGTAAAGCTAAAAAATTTCTTCAAGAGGTAGACTCTGCTGCCGTTTATGTGAATGCTTCTACCAGGTTTACCGATGGGGGAGAATTTGGAATGGGAGCGGAAATTGGGATCTCCACCCAGAAGCTCCATGCCAGAGGTCCTATGAGTGTAGGCGAACTTACTTCACGTAAATTCATTATTTTGGGAGATGGACAGATAAGAGAATGAAATGCTGACCATTAAAGTTGATTCATTGGCGAAAAATCCGGGACAGGTAGACAAAATTATTGAAATTTTGCGTGAAGGAGGGGTAATTTGCATCCCCACAGATACTGTTTATGGCTTAGCATCTCATGCTGAAAATGAAGAGGCAGTTACTCGAATATACAATCTTAAGAAAAGATCCCGGCAAAAACCACTGATAATTTTTCCTGAAAATAAAAAAGAATTAACCAATTTAACCTGTAAAATTTCCCTTTCCGGGATTAAATTAATAGGTAAATTCTGGCCTGGACCTTTAACCATTTTATTTAAGACCAGTCTTAGAGAACCATGGTGGTTGACAGGAGAAGAAGGAAAAATTGGAGTCAGGATTCCTGCTCACACTCTTCTTAGAACAATCTGTGAAAGAGGGAAAATCTCTCTTGCCACCACAAGTGCTAATTTATCTGGAGAAATGTCCATAACTTCACCTGAAAGGTTATCTCCCGAGATAAAAAATGGATTGGACGCTTTAATCGATGCTGGAGAAACTCCCCTGGGGAAAGAATCTACTATAGTGGATGTTACCACTTCTTCTCCTCAGACCGTAAGAGAAGGCTATATAACCAGCAGTGAAATAAACAAAGCGCTAAAGGAAAAGCTGAAGGTTACCTTTGTCTGTTCAGGGAATACCTGCAGGAGCGTCATGGCTGAGGCGCTTTTTAAAAAAATGTTACCCTCAAAGTATCAGGAAAAAATAGAGGTAAATTCCGCGGGTATCTTTGCTTCTGGTTTTTCGCCTGCTTCTACTTTTACTCAAAGGGTTTTAAGAAAAAGAGGAATTGATGTAAGCTCCCATAGAAGCACTCTGGCTGAAAGTAATCTCATTGAACAATCAGATCTTGTGCTCACCATGGAAAAAAAACATGTTCAACACCTGATAAAACTCAGCCCTGGAGCAGCGATGAAGATATGGACGCTCAGGGAATTTACCAGAGGAAAGGAGGAGGACATTCTGGATCCTGCTGGTGGAGATGAAAGCTCTTACGAAAAAACCTGTCAGGAAATAGAGGCTGAAATACCAAAAATACTGGAGCGACTCATTGGAAACTAAATTAAATCACGATCAAAGACCCGGCTGGGATGAGTATTTTATGCAAATAGCGGAACTGGTAGCCAAAAGGTCAACGTGCCTCCGGAGAAAGGTGGGAGCTGTGCTGGTAAGAGATAAAAGGATCCTTTGCACCGGTTATAACGGTCCACCTCAAGGATTACCTCATTGCTCCCAAATTGGATGTCTGCGAGAAAAGTTGAATATACCTTCAGGAGAGAGACAGGAGATATGCAGAGGACTACATGCCGAACAAAATGCTATAATTCAGGCAGCACTTCATGGAATTGGGATAAAAAATTCTATCCTTTACTGTACCCATCAACCCTGTGTAACCTGCAGTAAAATGATAATTAATGCTGGAATAACCAAAGTTATTTTTAAGGGCAGTTATCCTGATGCTTTGGCGGTTAAGATGCTAACCGAGGCAAAAGTAAAGTTAGTAAGATTTGGAGAGGAAAAATGTCTCAAGATGCCCTGAAGAAAATACAGGATAAGGAGCGGGAAGCTGAGGAGACTTTAAAAAAAGCAGCCCTGGAGAAAGAGAGAAATTTAGAAGAGGCGGGAAGAGAGGCTGAAAAAATACTAAAAGAGGCAGAAGCAGAAGCGAAAAGGGAAATAGAGAAGTATAAAGAAAAAATAGATCTTGCCACGGAAGAAAACATCAAAAAGATAAGGCAGGCGGCTCAAAAAGAGAGAGAAAACCTGCAAAAAAAAGTAGAGGAAAAAAAAGAAAAGGTTATCAAATATATACTAAGTGAAGCCAAAAAACTCTGGAAAGAATTAAAATAGCAGGGGGAGTCTCATGGCTATTGCAGAGATGAGAAAAATTCTCCTTATTGGTGAAAGTAGTTTAAGAGAGAAGGTGGTTAAAAAGTTACAGCAGCTTGGTATATTTCAGGCCACACCTCCAGGGAAGGAATCAGTAGCTGATTTTTTTCAAAAGACAGAGGTAGAACTTGAGTCTCTTCAGGAAAATCTTTCCAGACTTGAAGAAGGAATAAATTTTTTAAGTCAGTTTGAAGAGAAAAAATTTGAACTTGGTTTTTTTCCTACCAGGGTTGTAGTAAAACCAGCAGATTATAATAATTGGGTGAAAAATTTTAACTGGAAAAGGATATGTCAAAAATGTCAAAAAATACAGGAGGAAATTGAAAAGACAAAGGAAAGGATATTTTCTTTAAGAGAAGAGTATTTGAATCTTTCACCTTGGCGAAAACTCCCTCTGGCTCTAAAAGATCTGAAAACATCAAAGTATGTGGAAGCACAACCCCTGATAATACCTCAAGAAAGTAGACCTCTTCTCTTTAAATTAACCGAAAAGGTTCCGATTCACGCTCAGATTCTGGGGGAAGTTGGTAGAAAGGTCTATATTTTACTCATTTTTCTTAAAGATAAGAGGGAACATGTAGATCAGCTAATCCACAAATTAAAGGGAGAGAAGGTTAAGCTAACCGAGGAAGTGATGCCTTCTCATCGTCTGGGGAAGATTAAACAGGAAATAGAAAATCTGGAGAAAAAAAGAAAAGACCTGCTTGAAGAAGCAGCTAATTTGACCAAAGAGAAGATAAAACTTATGACTTTATATGACCATTTCTATGACCTTCTTCAGGAAAAAAAAGCCCATTTACATTCACGGGTAAGCCGTTATACGTTTTTGCTGGAGGGATGGGTTCGAAAGGAGGATCTTCCTGTTTTAAAGGAAGCTTTAACTGCGTTTAATCAAATAGAAGTCATAATAAAAAAACCCACTAAAAAAGAACAATCCAGGATCCCCATTGCACTTTCCAATTCCAGAATATTTAAACCCTTTGAACTCATCACCGAACTTTATGGACTTCCCAGATACGTTGAGATAGACCCTACACCTTTCTTAGCCCCTTTCTTTGCTCTCTTTCTGGCTTTCTGTTTAACTGATGGGGGATACGGCATTATACTGGCCCTTTTGGCTTATCTTATTCCCAAAAAAGTCCAGGTAACTGAAGGGGGAAGGAAACTATTTTCTCTTCTTTTTATAAGTGGTCTCGTAACGATTGTAATAGGAACAGTCACTGGGGGACTTTTTGGTGTTGAACTACAAAAACTCCCTGAATTTCTTCTTCCACTTAAGAAGCTGGCTCTCTTTAATCCCATAAACGAGCCCATGACTTTTCTCATGATTGCCCTGGCAATGGGAGTAATTCATCTCCTAACAGGTATTGCTCTCGAAATGAAGGATAAGTTAAGAAGAGGGGATGTGGGGGGTGCTTTTTTAGACCAATTTACCTGGATTGTTCTTATAATTGGATTGCTTCTGGCTTTTCTTCCTCAGATAAAAGGATTCCTCTCGGGAGAGGGGGGAGGATTGGCCTTGAGTCTATCTCCAGGTCAGATTCTGGAACTCTGGAAAAAATCTCCTTTATACTCCAGGATAGGATCTATCTTTACACTGGGAGCAGCGGCTATACTTTTCTTTTTTTCAGGAAGAAAAAGCAAGAATATTGGGAAAAGGCTTGCTAAAGGAGCTTATGAGGTATACGGAATTATTCAGTTATTTGCCGATATTTTATCTTACTCCCGACTTCTGGCTCTTGGACTTGCTACCAGTGTTATAGCCACTGTAGTAAACACAATTGCCCAAATGGCTGGGGGAATCCCTGTTTTGGGTCCAGTTGCTCTGGTATTGATTTTAGTTCTTGGCCACCTGGGAAATCTCCTGATAAACTGTCTGTCAGGTTTCATTCACACGGCGAGATTACAATTTGTTGAATTTTTCACCAAGTTTTATGAGGGAGGGGGTAAAAGATTTGAACCCCTGAAAAGAGAAGGTCGATACACCATAGTAACAGAGATAAAATAAGGGGAGGGCGAATTTGTCTTTAAATTTTGCCTTTTATTTGCCAACGCGTATTCACTTCGGATTGGGAAAGTTAAAAGAGGCTGGCAGGATAGCCAGTAGGTATGGAAAAAGAGCATTGGTAGTTACTGGAAGAAGTTCTGCCAGAAGACTCGGGTTTTTAAGTCTTTTGGAAGAGGTACTAAAAAAAGAAAATGTTGAACCCGTTCTTTTTGAGAGAGTTGAGCCTAATCCTTCTTCAATTACGGTAGAAGAAGGGGCAGATCTTTTCAAAAAAGAAAAATGTGAATTTATAGTAGCCCTGGGAGGAGGAAGTCCACTTGACGCTGCCAAGGCCATAGGAATTCTGGCCACTGGCCCAGGGCCTCTTGATTTTTACTATGGGAAAAACAGAGTAAAAAATGAAATCCCACCTCTTATAGCTATTCCCACGACTGCAGGAACGGGAAGCGAGGTAACTCCTTATGCCGTGATTACCGATACTAAAGAGGGGGAACATCGTAAAAAAATAATAGGCGACCCTCATCTATTTCCGCGAGAGGCTCTGCTGGACCCATCTCTGACCTTTAACCTTCCTCCTGATCTGACCTCCAGCACAGGAATAGATGCCCTCTCTCATGCCTTTGAAAGTTACATCTCATGCCGATCTTCTCTCTTAAGTGAAACTATCGCTCTTGAGGCAATTAAAATTCTGGGAAAAAATTTACCAGAAGTTTTTTGTCAGCCTCAAAACCAGAAGATACGTTCTCTTTTACTTTATGCCTCTACTTTAGCTGGAATAGCTATTGCCCAGACTGGTACTACCTTGCTTCATGCCATGGGATATCGTCTAACTTCAGATTTTGGTATTCCTCATGGTCGGGCAAATGGCATTCTTTTTCCCTGGTTCTGGGAAGCAAACTTTTCAGCAAATCCCGATAAATTTTCACATGTTTTAAGTCTTCTTGATAAAAATGTCTCAGAAAAACAAAAAAATGATCCCCATGAGAGTGCCCTGGTGATAGAAAATTTCCTGCGAAGATCTGGCTTTGTCTTAGAAAAAGTGCCAGTAAAAGAGGAACGTCTTTTTGAATTTGCCAGGGAAGTGGTAGCAGATAAAACAAAAATGAGCAACAATCCAAAGGAAATGGACCTTAAAGAAGTAATTGCAATATATAAAAAAGCTTTCCAAATCTAATTTTTAAAGAATATGACCTTAAAGAAGTTAAGAATTTTACTCCTTATTTGCCTTACCTTTTCTATTTTAGTAGTTTCATCCTTTTCCGGACTCACTGCTTTAAAATCCAGGATAATAAAAGACCAGGAATATTTCCCCGTGGTAAAAGAAGTCATCAAAGAAGCCAGACGTTCCATAAAAATAATAGCTTTTGAAATGGCCTATTATCCAGACTACCCCTTAAGTCCGAGCAACATCCTGATCCAGGAATTAATTGCTGCTGGAAAAAGAGGGGTTGATGTTAAAGTTATACTGGAGGTGAGTGAATGGAATGAAAGATTGACCAGAAAAAATACTCTTTCAGGAAAAATTCTGGGTAAAAATGGGATAAAAGTAGTTTTTGATTCACCAAAAATAACCTGTCATGCCAAATTGGTGATAGTAGACTCCTCCATCGCCATCCTGGGAAGTAACAACTGGACATATTATTCTCTTACTCAAAACAGGGAAATCTCGGTGCTTCTTACTCACCCTTTACTGGTTAAAGACTTGGAAGATTATTTTGACCTACTATGGAAAGAAGGTAAGAAAAGATCAGACTAAGTTATCACATAAAATTGTTGCAAGGAGAATAAATTGGCCAAAGTGAAACTTGGAATAAATAATTGTTTTGCAGCAAAAAGGTGGCCAGAACCTGAAGAGTGGTCACGAATAATCGTCGAAGAATTTGGTCTTGAAGTTGTGCAATTCAGTTTTGACCTTGCCGATCCCTTACTCAGTAAATCAGTTCGTCCCAGAATAAGTCAGGATATAGCGAAAGTGGCCAGTAATTTTGGAATTACCATTTGTTCCACCTTTACCGGGCTTTCCTTCTACAGCTTTAATCAACTTCTCCACCCAAATCCAAGAATTCGAGAAAGAGCTTTACGTTTTTGTGAAGAAGCTATCCTCATGACTGGTGAAATGAACGTGAAAGCAACAGGTGGTCCCCTCGGATCTCTCTCTTTTAAAGATTTTCATGATCCTTCCCGTAAGGAATATCTTACCGATTGCCTCATAGAGAGTATCCAGTATCTCTCAGAGATTGCCTCATCGCTGGGACAGAAGTTTTTACTCTGGGAACCAACACCCATATCCCGGGAACTAACTGAGACCAGAGAAAAAGCTAGAAAATTTTACGAAAGGGTAAATAAAAGAGCAAAAGTTCCCGTACTTTTCTGTCTTGATGTAGGTCATCAGTGTTTAAGATCTGGTTTGAAAGAGGATAAGGATCCTTATGTATGGGTAAAGGAATTTGCTCACATTTCTCCTGTAATTCACATTCAGCAAACAGATGGAGTATACGATCGACACTGGCCATTCACAGACGAATACAATAGAAAAGGTATAATTAAGCCAGAAAAGTTGATAGAGACTATTGAAAATTCAAAAGCCGAAGAGGTGATTCTTATTCTGGAGATCATCCATCCCTTTGAAGAGGATGAAAATAAAGTTCTATCCGACCTAAAGGAGAGTGTTGATTTCTGGAAAAGAAAATTGGCAGGATAATCCTTAAGTTTCAGGAATGACATCCTTGACACGCACTTACCCTCTGCTATTTTATAAAAGCAATGAGGCAAGATCTTCGTATTCATACTGTATCTGAAATAACCGCTTACATAAAGGGAACTCTTGAAGAAGATATAAGGCTTCAGGATATTCTGGTTAAAGGAGAAATCTCCAACTATAGAGTCCCGGGCAAACATCTCTATTTTTCTTTAAAGGATAGCGGAGGAATTCTTTCCTGCGTAATGTTTGAGGACAAATTCCAGAACCTGAAATTTGATCTTCAAAATGGTCTGGAGGTTGTAGCAAGAGGTAATATAGGAGTCTATCCTCCAAAGGGCAGATATCAACTTTACGTAGAAGAGCTGTTTCCTCTTGGTAAGGGTCTTCTCTACCTTGCTTTTGAGAAGTTAAAAGAAGAACTACAAAAAAAGGGTTACTTTGATCCTTCTCATAAACTTCCACTTCCTTTTTTGCCCCAAAGAATCGGCGTGGTAACTTCAGCAAGAGGGGCAGCTATAAAGGACATCTTAAAGGTTCTGGGTGATAGATTTCCTAATCTGGAAATAGTCATTTCTCCCTGCCGGGTTCAAGGAGAAGAAGCTCCTACGGAAATTGCTGAGGCAATTGAGAATTTAAACGAATACGGAAAAGTGGACGTGATAATTGTGGGAAGAGGAGGTGGGTCTATTGAAGACCTCTTTGCATTTAATGAAAAGATAGTGGCCGATGCTATTTATAATTCACGAATCCCCATCATCTCGGCAGTCGGTCACGAAATTGACCTTACTATAGCTGACCTTGTGGCCGATCAGAGAGCACCGACTCCTTCAGCTGCTGCTGAGATAGTGGTGCCTCGAAAGGATGACCTCCTTTTAAAAATTATGGAAAAAAAGGGGAAATTAAAAACGCTGATCAATCAAAAAAGGAAAAGCTGGGAACAGGAAATTGCTAAATTTAAGAGATTGCTTCAGATAAAGCACCCACGCTTTATCCTCCAGGAATTAAAACAGAGGGTGGACGACAACAGAAGAAGATTATTTCACTCTATAACTTTGATTTTTCAAAATTCAAGACACAAATTCTTTCGCCTCAACCAGGGCATCATTCAGAATTCTCCCTTTAACCGTTTCAACCTGATCAGGGAGAAAATAAAAACTCTGAAGGAAAAACTGAAAAAATCAATAGATACCGCTCTTGACAGAAAAAGAAGCCAGCTTTTGAGTCTTCAAAATAAAATTGAAGCTTTATCCCCCTATTCTGTTTTAAAAAGGGGCTATAGTATCTGTTTTACCTATCCTGAAGAGAAAGTGGTTAAAGAAAACACCCAGATTAGGCCTGGTGAGAGGGTAAAAATAAAATTATATAAAGGGAATCTTTACGGAAAGATATATAAAAGTGAGGAGGATGAAGGTGAATTTTGAGGAAGCTATGGAGCAATTAGAAAAAATAACCAAGGAATTAGAAGAGGGGAACCTATCTCTGGAGGATTCCATTAAAAAATTTGAAGAAGGTATGAAACTTGTGAATTTCTGTGAACGGAAACTTGAGGAAGTGGAGAAGAGAATAAGTCTGCTGGTGAAGGAAAATGAAAAATTCAAACTCGAACCCTGGCAACTTCCCCAGGAAAACAGTTCTTCTATGGGTGAAAAGGAGGATTACGGAAGCCTTTTTAAAGAATATGAATAAGAATAATGAGTTTTTTTATATCCTTTTTAACCAATAAATTACTCTGGGCTGTTGGATCAGCCTGGTTTTTGACTCAAGGGTTAAAATTGGTGGTTACTTTTTTTCAGGATAGAAAGTGGAATTGGCATCGTTTCATCGAACCAGGCGGAATGCCTTCTTCACATGCAGCTATGGTTATAGCTTTACTTACAGGGATTGGTATAAAAGAAGGAATTTCATCTAATCTTTTCACCATCACCCTGGTGTTCTCTTTAGCTATAATATATGAAGCTGTTGGAGTGAGAAAAAAAGTAGAGCAACAGGCCAAGCTATTAAATAAACTGACCAATGAAGTTTATACAGGTAAAGTCAAAAAAAATCTTCAGGAAACTCTGGGACATAAACCTCTTGATGTTGTGGTGGGTTCTTTAATTGGATTTTTTATAAGCCTGCTCTGGCTCAGGTAAAAAATAGGTAAAAAGTAGAAATGATTAAAAAAGTGGCGGTAACACTTAATCCGGCAAGAAAGGACGTGTTCGAAAAAGCAAAACCTGTTTTCAAATGGTTACAAAAGAAAAAGGTGGACATTTTGGTGTCAAGAGATATTTTTCCAACCAGTTTTAATCAAGCGGAACTTACAACTAATGAGGATATTAGAAAGGAAGCGGAACTGATTATCTCTCTGGGGGGTGACGGAACTCTCTTTAGAGCAGCTCGTGATTTTTCTCCCTGGGGAATTCCCATTCTGGGGATCAACCTGGGAGGCCTTGGTTTTCTCACCGAGATTGCTCTTAACAAATTTGAAGAAGGCCTGGAGAGTGTCTTATCCAAAAATTACACCATAGAGAAGAGAATGATGCTGGAAGCATTTATAATAAGTTCAACTCAAAAAACTTTAAATTTTATTGCTTTAAATGATGTGGTAATAAGTAAAGTATATCTGCCCAGAATAGTTTCCTTAAAGACTTTTATTTCTGGTGAATTCGTAACCACATATTCAGCGGATGGACTGATTATTTCCACACCAACTGGATCCACTGCCTATTCTCTGTCTGCTGGTGGCCCTGTTGTCCATCCCGATCTGAAAGCAATAATCTTATCTCCCATATGTGCCCATACTCTCGCCATAAGACCCCTCATAATTTCTGACCAGGAGTCAGTAAAGGTTGTTCCGGAACCACCAGTAAAAGATATACTTCTTACCATAGATGGCCAAATCGGTCATTCAATAAAAGAGGGAGATAAAATTGAGGTAAGAAAAAGTCCCCATCAGGCGAAACTGGTGAGACTTAAGGAAAAATCTTTTTTTAAGATACTCAGATCCAAGCTGGGCTGGAGTGGAATTTCTTTTAAGAGTAGTGAATCTTAAATGCGAAAAGTTTTAGCTCTCTCACGTAAATCTTTTTACCAGGCTATTAACAGTAAAATATTTAACCTGTTTTTATTTTTTGGTATAGGACTTATTCTCTTTTCTCTATTGCTTGAGTCTTTAACCTTCACGGCAAAACTCAAAATAGTTAAGGATACAGGGCTTGCAAGTATCTCGGTTTTTACAGCCCTAATAGCGGTTTTTCTCTCAGGAGAAGCCATAGTAGGGGAATTAGAGAGAAAAACTATATACGTGCTGTTTTCTAAACCAATAAATAAATTGCATTTTTTGATTGGTAATTTTATAGGTATAGCCTGGACTACAGGACTTGCTATAATTACTACAGGAACAATATTTTTGATTATGCTTTTTTTAAAGCATGGCTATTTTGATTCAAAAATACTAATAGCCCTGATTTTTATGTTTCTGGAGACTCTTGTAATCATCTCTTTCGGGATAATGTTTTCCTCATTTTCATCCTCCATCCTGACAAGCGTGCTTTTCTGTCTTTTCTTCTATGCTCTGGGGCACCTCAACCCTCAACTTTACAATCTGAGTAAATTAATCTCCGATAAGATGCTGAAAAGCACAATACATTTTATCTGTTTTGTCTTACCAAACCTTGAATACTTTAATGTGAGGGAAGAAGTGGTAAAGGGAAACATAATTGGACTCAAATACACTCTTAAAGTGACAGGATATGCTTTTTGTTATATCAGTGCTATGTTGATTCTTTCCTATTTTCTCTTCAGGAGAAGAGAGTTATGAGCAAAAGAAATATATATTCACGTCTGCTTGTCTTCGTGAAGCCTTACTGGAAAAAATTAATACTGGCTCTTTTGTGTATGGTTTTGTCGGGCTCTTTATCGGCAGCGCTTCTCTGGATTATAAAAGACATGGTGGATAAAGTTTTGCTCTCGAAGGACACCCTGATGCTGAGCTTAATTCCCCTTTTCATTGTGGGAGTATTTTTCTTTCAGGGTATTTTTAACTACGGCCAGAAGTATCTCATGTACTGGATTGGTCAAAAGGTGGTTTTTGACATAAGAAATGTACTTTACGCCCACTTACAGAGACTCTCCCTTTCCTTTTTTTCCCGCAAACCTGTGGGAGAACTTATTTCTCGACTCACAAGTGATATAACTACCATGCAAAATGCTCTTTCTCGAGCTATTGGAGATATTATAAAGGAAGGCGTTACAGTTGCCGTTCTTCTGGGCCTTCTTTTTTATTTTAATTGGCAGCTAACCCTTATTTCCCTGGCTATTTTACCTTTTCTGGTGAAAATTACAGCCAGGTTAAGCAGTCAGCTCAGAAGGATGTCTCGAAGAGTCAGAAAAGAAATGGCCGTGTTAACCTCTGTCCTGCAGGAAAGTCTTTCAGCTATAAGAATCATAAAAGCTTTTTCCATGGAAGGGTATGAGAGAGAAAAGTTTAAAGAACGAAGTAAAGAGTATTTTACAGCAGAAATGAAATCAAGAAGGATAGCAGCTCTCATTGGGCCTCTAATAGGTTTTATTTCCAGCTTTGGTATTGCTTTTATTGTGTGGTTCGGGGGTAAACTGGTAATTGAAGGAGCCATGACCGCAGGAGAATTTATAGCTTTCATGGGGGGTCTTATATCTCTTTATAGACCTCTTTCAAGATTGGGAGATGTAAATTCAATTATTCAGCAAGCTCTTGCTTCAGGAGAGAGGGTATTTGAAATACTGGATACAGCTCCTCAGATCAAAAATTCTTCCAACCCGGTTTATTTAAATGAATTTAGAGGGAGTATAAAGTTTGAAAACGTATCATTTCGTTATGAAAATGAAATAGTCCTAAAAAACATAAACCTGGAAATTAAAAAAGGAGAGATTGTTGCACTTGTCGGCCCCTCTGGAGCGGGAAAAACCACTCTGGTTAACCTTTTAGCCAGATTCTATGACCCTCACGAGGGTAGAATATTGATAGATGGTAAAGACCTAAGAGAAATTGATCTTTCTTCTCTTCGTCAGCTTATGGGTATCGTAACCCAGGATACCATACTTTTTAATGATACTGTTTACAATAACATAAGTTATGGAAAACCAGGAGCTACACTGGAAGAGGTAATTGAAGCATCAAAAGCTGCAAATGCACATTCCTTCATTCAGAAAATGAAAGATGGGTATCGAACTTACATTCAGGAAAGAGGAGAAAGACTTTCAGGAGGAGAAGGACAGCGGATCGCCATTGCCAGGGCAATTTTAAAAGACCCGGCCATCTTGATTCTTGATGAAGCCACCAGCGACATGGATTCTGAATCAGAGACCCTAATTCAGGAAGCTTTAAGCAGGCTGCTTAAATCTCGCACAGCAATAATAATTGCTCACCGTCTGTCCACCATTAAGAACGCTGATAAAATAGTAGTCATTAAAGATGGTGAAATTGTAGAAGTGGGAAGACATAAGGAATTAATTAAAAAATCAGGTTACTACAGGAAGTTGTGGGAGCTTCAATTTAGGGTTTAAAATTTTTTCATTTTCTCTTTACAGTAATTTTCAAATATGCTTTGAAAATGTAAATTAGAGGAAGGTGAAAATCCCATAACTTTTTCCCAAACATCAGGACTTTCCATGCAAAAATAACAAAAAACTTGAGGGGCAGCTTCTTTAATTAAACGATAAATTTCCCTGAATATTTTTATACGCAACGGTTTTATGTAACGTAATTTACCATCCATACCTCTGATCATCTCCTGATAAATTATGTCACTGTGAGGGAATCTCTTTTTAATCAGTTCTTTGAGAGAAGAGGGAAATCTCAAAGCCCCAAGAGAGATCCAGAAAATACCTGAAGTGTCAATTGAAGAAAAAAGGTTCTCGATTAGTTTGCGGTAACCGGTTTGCCACTCAGGATAAAATATGAGAGGATCAAAGTGAAAACCAACTTTAAAGCCTCTCTCCTGAACAAGTTTAGCAGCCTTTATTCTTCGTTCCAGAGTGGCGGTGAAAAGCTCTTCTTTCTCCATAATATTCTGGGGATTAAGTGACCAGGATATGACGATATTTTCAGCTGGAGAGAGTCTAAGAATCTTTTCCACTTCGTCGGTTTTGGTTTTAAACTCAAATATTAAATTTTTCTTTTCTCTAAAATTACGGATAAAAAAAGAGGAAAAATCACCAATATAATCCAGAGCCAGACTGTCAGAAAGTTCTCCATTTCCTATCCTGAAAATCCTGCCTTCTGCGTCTGCCTTTTTATTCAGCATATCTATCTCCTGGATTAACTTTTCAAAATTAACGTATAAAATTAAAGGAGAAGGTCCAAGATAGTCCTGCAGGATACAATAAGTGCAGTCCATTGGACAGTTAATGGGTTGATTTATGACAAGATAGCCACAGCAAAGATAACCTCCTCCGGTTCCAGGACAAGGTTTTATAAAATCCCCTGGGAACTCTGTTAAAAGAAGGGTTTCTTTGCCTTCCCTAAAAGAGAATCTTGAAATAATAGATTTATCCCGTAAATCAATCAAATATACCTTACTGTTGTTATTTTTTTTAATAATTTCCTTAACCAGAGAATTATGTTTAACTTTTGAGTCAATCAGTATTTTTCTTATTTGGTAATCCCTCATGGTAGACCCTTAGCATAACAGAAAGTATTTTCCGTGTTTCTTGTCGGGATAAAAACCGGGATATTTCTTCCAGTATTTGAGGATGAGAAATGGTAATAATAAGCTTCAATCCTGATGTTTCCAATCTTTCATCCCAGTTAACTTCAATTCCTTTACCGGGTTTTAATTTTCCCTTCAACTTGACAAGCTCAGCATTAATCTTAGTTAAAAGGGGGTATTTTCTTTCTTTAATTCTACTTTTTATCTTCTCTGTTTTTTCCGAGCGAGTGAATTCTTTTTTCTGTACCAGAGAAGATAGTTCCAGTTCCTCAATTAACCTACCCACTCTCGTTTTCTCCTTTATTGCTATTTCTTTCAAATCTGTTAGTATATTATACACATCAAACCCTTTAAAATTGAGAGAAGAGACTATTTTAAACAAGGCTTTTTGCTCACTGTCACAAAGACCGTCAAAAGAAAGAGCTTGCTTAAGAGAAAGGTTATTTCTACTAATATAGGAAAGGAGAAAATCAGGGTAATAAGATATCTTTAAGTAAGAATCAAACTGCTCAGCAGAAATGCCGATCAAATTTCCAAATTTTTCCAGAATTTGGAGAGAGGTTAGTCCAAGATTACGAAGTATACGAATAATTCGGGCTTTCTCAGAAATGGAAAAATTGCGATAATTGGCCAGTATACTTAAAGATAAAAGTCGGGGCATGGAAGTTTTCTCTATCACAATCCAGGCGGGAAGATGACAAATTCCAGATTCTCTGGCTACAACGAAACGCTTAAATCCATCTACAATCTTGTACTTTTTAGCCACAGGCAGTAAAATAAGAGGTTTCAAAATCCCCACTGTTTCAATAGAGCGTTTTAGCATCTCAATTTTAGCTGGCTCTTCATCAGAAAAACGGAAAAGGGGATCTTCATCAATAAGATTTAACTTTACATTTTCCAGGTTCATCTTAAACTTCATTTGAGGTTTAATGAGCCAATCCATTAATAATCCAAAAGTAAGTGTTGTAATTCCTACCTACAATAGGGGGAAATTTTTGGTCGAAGCTGTAGACTCGGTTCTCAGTCAGACTTATTCTGACTATGAATTGATAGTTATAGATGATGGATCTACAGATAATACCCTGGAAATACTTGGCCCGGAAAGAGTTAAGAAAATTAAATATATTTATCAACCTAACTTTGGGCCTTCTGTTGCCCGAAACACCGGAATTTACCTTTCTCGGGGAGAATGGATGACTTTTCTGGATTCTGATGATCTCTGGGAAAGAAAAAAACTGGAAAAACAAATGGACGCTCTGCAACAAGAGCCTGAATTTAAGATCTGTTATACCGAAGAAAAATGGATAAGAAATGGAAAATTTGTAAACCCAAGGAAAAAACATGCTAAACATTCCGGATGGATATACCTTCAATGCCTGCCTCTTTGTATCATATCTCCTTCTTCAGTAATAATTCACCGCTCTGTATTTTCCAGAGTCGGATACTTTGATCCAAGACTACCTGTAGCTGAAGACTATGACTTCTGGCTGCGAATCTGTTCCATCTATCCTGTAAAACTAATCAGAAAACCTTTAATTATCAAAAGAGGGGGGCATCCAGATCAATTATCTAAAAAATACTGGGGAATTGACCGCTTTCGTTTACAAGCCTTAGAGAAAATGGCTGAAAAGACCGAACTCCCTCTTTCCTGGAAAATCGCCACCTTAAAAGAAATAATAAGAAAATCCGAGATTTTAGCAAGAGGCTGCAGTAAAAGAGGGAAATGGGAGCAGTATAATTTTTACCGCCAGAAGATTGAAACTGCAAAAACTAAAATCCGCCTTTTAACCCATTATATTGATACAAACGGAGGTGTCAAAGTAAAATGAGAGAGCAAAACTATCCACTGATAATTGTCGGGGCTGGGCCAGCAGGACTCTCCGCTGCCATCTACGCAAGAAGAGCGGGCATAAAAATCCTTGTTTTGGAAAAGTTGACTCCAGGGGGGCAGATTTTACTATCAGAAAAAATTGAGAATTATCCTGGATTTCCTCATCCTGTTTTCACACAAGAATTAATCTCCCGAATGGTTCTTCAAGCTGAAAATCTCGGGATGGAGCTTAAAAGCGAAGAAGTGGAAAAAATAGAAGGGAATCAGGAGAAAAAAATTATAACCAGCTCAGGAAAAATCTATACAAGTCATTCAGTTATTCTGGCCACAGGGGCCGGTGCTCGACATCTTGGTGTCCCGGGGGAGAAAGAATTTACAGGACGAGGAGTAAGCTACTGCGCCACCTGTGATGCACCCTTTTTTAAAGATCGGGAGGTAGTAGTAGTTGGAGGGGGAAATGCAGCTGCAGAAGAAGCACTTTATCTTACACGATTTGCCAGCAGAGTTTATCTCATTCATAGAAGAGAGAAACTAAGGGCAGATAAGATATTACAGGAAAAAATTTTAACTAACAGAAAAATTCAGGTTTTCTGGTCTACAGTGGTGGAGAAAATATACGGTGATGGACAGGTAAAAGGTGTGGTGGTTAGAAACCTAAAAGAGCAAACAATAAAAAATCTTCCCTGTGAGGGAGTCTTTATATTCGTGGGACTTAAACCAAACAGCGATCCTGTAAAAGGATGGGTTAAACTGGATGAGAAGGGATTTATTTTAACCAACGAAAAAATGGAAACAAACGTGAAGGGGGTATTTGCCTGTGGTGACGTGAGAGCTAATCTTCTCAAACAGGTAGTGGTTGCCTGCTCTGAGGGAGCTCAGGCTGCATTTAGTGCCGGTAAATATCTCGATGAACTTGGAATAATCTAAAATTATAATTTGACAAAATTGGTTTTTGCTGGTAAAAGTATAAAAGAAAATGCAAAAAGCAAAAATTTTAATTATTTTTTCTTTAATAATCCTCGCAGGCACAAGCTCTCTTCCTTTCCAGGGTAGCTGCGAATATCTGCACGTGAAGGATAGTGGATTTACAAAACTTTCTATAAGTGCACGGGCTATGGGGATGGGAGGAGCTTTTGTAGCTGTGGCTGATGATTACAGTGCTTGCTATTATAATCCTGCCGGACTTTCCGGTGTTAAGCAGCGAGAACTTGGTTCAATGTACACTAATCTCTATGGGCTGGGTTTACTTTCGCAAAGCTATCTCACTTTTGTTGAACCTGACACCGGACTGGGAAGTGGGGGTGTTAGCTGGAACCACCTTTCTGCTGATCTTGAACCAGAAGAGTGGCTTTATGATCTGTGGTCTTACTCCTATGCAAGAGAAATTGGAGCAGCAAGTAGCTGGGGAATCAATTTAAAATACTTAAAACAAACAACATCCTGGGAAGACGCCACTGGCTACAGTTTTGATCTTGGTTACATTATGAGACAGGAAAAAATGTCCTTTGGGGTGTGTCTGCAAGATATATACTCCAAAATCGAATGGGGCACCGGTCATAAAGAAACAATACCCTCCACTTTAAAAGTCGGTTTTTCCTTTAAACCGACCCCATCGATCTTGATTGCCCTTGATACTGACTTTACCTTGGAGGATTTACCCCGGAGTGTTCAACTGGGAAGCGAACTTAAAATGGGAAAGCTATTTGCCCTTCGAGCCGGACTTATTAACAAATTTCAACCCGAAGAAAAATTAATAATAACAGCAGGACTTGGGCTTAAAATAAAATTTTCCCAGAAAAACGGCTTTAACCTGGATTATGCTTTTGTCACCAACCAGGAACTTTCCAGCAGTCATTACTTTTCTTTTTCTTTAATATTTTAGATTGAAACTAAAAAGGAATAAAATTATCTTTTTCCAGCCTTAAAACAAAAAGACTCAGAAGCTTGATGGCATTTTCCACATCGCTCACGGAAAGAAGTTCTACAGGAGTATGTAAGTACCTTACTGGAATGGAAACAAGGGCAGCTGCAACTCCAGCCCGGCTAATCTGAATTACATTGGCATCAGTTGGGGTAGCTCTTGACTCACCAGCCAGCTGATAAGGAATGTTATTCTCCTCGGCAATTTTAATCAACATCTCCCCTAACTTAGGATTTATGTTGGGTCCTCGAAATAACACAGGTCCTGCACCTACTTTTATTTCACCTTCTTTCTTTTTATCCATCCCTGGAAAATCAGTAGCTAAATCAGCATCAATAGCTACACCGAGATCAGGATTTATGGAGTAGGTGGCTGTGCGTGCTCCCCTTAACCCAACTTCTTCCTGGACAGTGGATGTGGCAAAAAGAGCTGCAGAGAAAGATTCATTAGAACAGAACCTTAAAACTTCGCAAACAATAAATGCCCCTATTTTATCATCAAATCCACGTGCTACGAGTTTATCCTGATTTAATCTCTCAAGTTCCACGGCAAAGGTTACAGGATCACCAATCCTTACCTTTTCTTCCGCCTCCTTTTTACCTGTCACACCAATATCTATCCATTGTTCGGACAATTTGGATACCTTTTTTCTTTCCTCCTCTTCAAGAGCATGGATTGGTTTTTTACCAACTACGCCGAGCACGGGTCCGCTTGACGTATGAATCTTAACCCTCTGACCGGGTACTATGTGAGCATCCACTCCTCCTATAGAAGAAAAATACAGGAAACCATTCTCGTCAATATACTTCACCATGAATCCTATCTCATCACAGTGACCGGCTAACATTAAACGAGGACTACCCTCAGGATTTTTAATGCCAGTAACATTACCATGAATGTCTGTTTTCACTTCATCGGCAAATTTTGCCATCTCTTCTCTGATAACTCGCTGGATAGGGACTTCAAAACCCGAGGGACTGGGAGCCTCAATTAACTTCTTTAAAAACAAAAAGGAATCTTCCTTCATCCTGTCCTCCTCCAAATTTTTTGGAAACCCAATTTAAATTTGATGGATAGATATATTAAAAATTTTATTGGAAAGTGTCAATCAGTTTTTTGCTGAAGTTGAGACAGTTTTCCCATAGCTTTTTTCTGGGTCCCAATCTCAAGGTTTTTTGTTTTTGATAGCCTGGGAAAGGGAAAGGGCAAACTCGCCCACTTTTTTAACCATATCTTTTTTGCTTTTACTCTCCTTAATTTTGCGGATAATTGCTGAGCCTACAATAACACCATCGGCAAAAGAGGAAATGGATCTGGCCTCCCTGGCTGAAGAGATACCGAAACCTACAGCTACAGGGATGGAAGACAGAGAATGTATTTTTTTCAGTAAAATCTTCAATTTCTTAATCTCTGCTTTTCGCTCACCGGTTACCCCGGTATAGGAGACACAGTATATAAAGCCCTGACTTAATTTGCAAATAAGCTTTATTCTATGGTCTGAGCTTACTGGAGTGATAAGAAAGATGAGTGCAAGATTGTTCTTTCTGGTTCTTTTAACCAGATCTTTTGCCTCTTCGGGAGGAAGGTCAGCTATGATCAGTCCATCTAACCCTGCCTGATTAGCCTCACGGATAAAATTTTCCTCGCCCATTCGAAAAACAGGATTGTAGTAACCCATAAATAAAAGAGGGACCCGGGATTTTTCTCTTATCCTTCGAACAAACTTTAGAGCTTGCCTTAAGTTGACACCGTTTTTCAAGGCTTCATAAGATGCAGTTTGAATTACTCTTCCATCAGCCAGCGGATCAGAGAAAGGTACACCAAGCTCAATTATATCGGCTCCTCTTTTTTCCAGTTCCAATACAAGTCGGAAAGTAGAATCAACATCTGGGTAACCGAGGGTTAGAAAGGGAATAAAGGCTCTTTCTTTTCTCTGCTGTAATCTTTTAAATACCTGATCTATGCGGTTCATATTTTCATCCTCTTCTTAACCAGTTTTTTTGTCTTCATAATTTGAGCCACCTGCTCAACATCTTTGTCTCCCCTACCAGAAAGATTTACCACTATGACTTTATCTTTACTCATCCTGGGAGCAATTTTAACTGCATAAGCCAGAGCATGGGCACTTTCAAGAGCAGGAATAATGCCTTCAATTCGAGAAAGCAATTTAAAAGCCTCAAGTGCCTCTTCATCTTCAACAGCAGTGTAATTTACCCGACCGGTAATTTTTAGATAAGCATGTTCAGGACCAACACCTGGATAGTCAAGTCCTGCAGCAATAGAGTGAGTGGATTGTATCTGCCCATTTTCATCCTGAAGAAGAAAACTCTTGCTCCCGTGAAGAACACCAACTTTTCCCTTGCATAGGGTAGCTCCATGCCTGGAGGAACTTAGTCCAAACCCTCCTGCTTCTACACCAATTAGACTAACATTTTCGTCTTTCAAAAACGGATAAAACATTCCAAGAGAATTACTTCCTCCTCCAACACAGGCAATTAGAAAATCAGGTAGTCTTTTTTCTACCTGTAAAATCTGTTTTTTAACCTCACGACCGATAACAGACTGAAAGTCTCTAACCATCATGGGGTAAGGATGAGGCCCTACAACTGATCCCAAAACATAGTAGGTAGTTTTAACGTTGGTCACCCAATCTCTAATAGTTTCATTAATAGCGTCTTTAAGGGTTTTACTTCCCGATTTAACCGGAATAACTCTGGCCCCCAGAAGTCTCATCCTGAACACGTTTAACCTTTGTCTTTTTATGTCTTCCTCCCCCATGTATATATCACAGGGAAATCCTAAAAGAGAAGAGGCGGTAGCTGTTGCCACACCATGCTGTCCTGCTCCGGTTTCCGCAATTATTCTTTTCTTCCCCATTCTCCTGGCCAGAAGAGCCTGACCCAGAGTGTTGTTGATCTTGTGAGAGCCGGTATGAGCTAAATCTTCTCTTTTTAAATATATCTTTGCCCCTCCAAGGTAATGGCTCAGACGAGAGGCAAAATAAAGAGGTGTCGGTCTCCCCGCATATTTGGAAAGGAGCAGTTTAAGTTCCTGCTGAAAACCCTTTTTATCTTTTTTAGCTTCCCGGTAGGCCCTCTCAAGTTCCTCAAGGGCAGGCATTAAAGTTTCGGGAACAAATTTCCCTCCAAAATTACCAAAATGACCATTGGAATCTGGTAAACGGTAATGTCTCATATAATCCCCTTTGCATTTAAAATAAATTTTCTTATTTTTTCCTCAGATTTTTTGCCGGGCCATATTTCTACCCCACTTGCCACATCAACGGCATAAGGCTTCACTTTCTCTACAGCCTCTTTTACATTATCACTGGTTAATCCCCCTGAAAGAATAAGAGGTATATTAAACTCTTTTACTTTAAGAGCAACATCCCAGTTGAAAATTTTGCCCGTTCCTCCCTTTTTTATTTCAGAGTAAGTATCAAGAAGATAGGCATCTGCCTTATAACTAGTCATATTAGGAGGAACTTCATTATTGATGGAAAAGGACTTGATCACTTTTAGAGTGAATTGATTACAATACTCAGGTGATTCCTCGCCGTGAAACTGCAGACAGGATAGTTGACAAAACTCTGCAATTTCTTTAACTCTGGAAATATCCTCATTTACAAAAACCCCCACTTTTTCGATAAAAGGGGGTAAGATTTCAATGATTTTCTTGGCTTTTAAAGGAGTAATTCTTCGAGGACTGGGTGCAAAAATAAAGCCCAGTGCATCTGCCCCCATATGGGTGGCAATAAGTGCATCTTCTTCATTGGTAATACCACATATTTTTACTTTAACCACTGCAAAACTCCTTTAATTTTCTGGCTGGATCTTTGCTTTTTAAAATAGCTTCCCCAATTAGAAATGCTTTAACTCCCATTTTCTTCAACTCTATTATGTCTTGAACATTTTTTATCCCGCTTTCGCTTATAATATTTCGGGAAGAAGGAAAAAACCTTAAAATTGACCTGGTCACCCCTAAATCCACTTTAAAATTTTCCAGATTGCGATTATTTATCCCTATTATCACTGAGGGAGGTAAAGATCTTATCCTGGATAACTCCCCAGATGTATGAATCTCAACAATGCAGGCCAGACCCAAATCCTCAGCTACCTCATAGAGCCGTAGAAGATTCTCTTTCTCAAGTATCCGAGCAATTAAAAGAACTGCATCTGCACCTGCAAGTTTTGCCTCGTAAATTTGATATTCGTCGATAATAAACTCTTTAGCCAGAATTGGTAGGGAAACCGCGTCTCTTACCAATTTTAAATCATCCAGGCTTCCCCCAAAAAATTTACTGTCCAGCAGTACGGATATGGCTGATGCTCCACTTTTCCCATACAAACTTGCCATTTTCACCGGATCAAGATCGCTTCTCAATATTCCTCTGGAAGGAGAAAATCTCTTTATTTCCGCAACTATACTTACACTTTTTTCTTCAAAGTTAAAGACAGCGCTCCTGAAATCCCGACAGGCCGATACCTTCAAGGTTTCTTTTTTTAGTTCCCGTAAGGGGAAAAGTTTTTTTCTCTCAGTAATTTCCTGAAGTTTGAATTTTATAATCTCATCAAGAATGGTGTTTTTCATTTCAATTTAACTATGAATTAAAACTCCGGCTGAACTCTATCAATTGGTTCAACTTATCTATCGCTTTCCCTGAATCTATCAATTCGGCAGCCAGTTTTACACCCTCTTTTAAGCTGCTAACCATACCAGTCCCCAACAGACAAAAAGCTGAATTGAGAAGAACCACCTCCCGTTTTGCTCCCCTTTCCTTGCCTCTCAAAATATCAAGCATAATAGCGGCATTTGTTTTTCTGTTACCACCTTTGATATCACTCAAAGAAGATCTCTCTAAATTAAGCTCTTCTGGCCTAAACCAGTAAGTCTGGACTTCGCCATTTTTTAATTCAGATACCTTCGTCTTGCTACTCAAGCTTACCTCGTCCATACCATCTTCACTCCAGACAACAAAAGCTCTTTTAACTTTTAAATGGGCCATTACCCGAGCCAGAGTCTCGGTGAGCAAAGGGTCATATACTCCCATGAGACGAACATTAGCACTTAAGGGATTTGTTAAAGGACCAAGAATGTTAAATACTGTTCTTATTCCAATTTCTTTCCGAGGTGAAAGAGCATATTTCATTGCTTGATGGAAAAGAGGAGCAAAAAGGAAAGCAATTCCCACCTTATCAAGCGCTCTTTTAACCAGTTCAGGGGAAAGATCAATTTTTACCCCGATTTCCTCTAAAACATCGGCGCTACCACAGTTACTTGAAAGAGCACGATTGCCATGTTTGGCCACCTTAACCCCAGCTCCAGCAACAACAAAGGCACATGTGGTTGAGATATTGAATGTTTTAAGTCCATCTCCACCCGTTCCACAGGTATCCACCAGAATTTCTCCTTCCCATGGAAAAGTCACTACCTTTTCCATCATTGCTCGAGCAAATCCTGCTATTTCTCCTTCCTCCTCTCCCTTTAACCTTAAAGCAACAAGAAGGGCAGCAATTTGAGCTGGGGTCACCTTCCCTTCCATTATCTCCTTCATAACTTCTCTTGCCTGATTCTCGCTCAGATGCTTTCTGTCAACAAGTAACTTAATAGCTTCTCCCACCATTTTTACTACTCTTTTCTTTCTAATCTCGGCTAAAAATAGAAAATTATATATTTAAGGTTCAGGAATAAACCACAACTTTTTATATATACACTCTTTTAAACTTAGAAAATTCCTTAAAAGTTTTTTTCCAACTTTTGTCAGAATAGATTCAGGATGGTATTGCATTCCAAAAATAGGATATTTTTTATGTCTTATACCCATAATCTCTTCTTCCTTTGTCCAGGCAGTTAAAACCAGACAGGAAGGAAGAGTATCTTCCTTAATCAACAGAGAATGATAACGTGTAGCCACAAAAGGATTTTCCACTCCGTGATAGATGTCCTTACCCCAATGGTGGATTAGAGAGGTTTTTCCGTGCATCAAATTTTTAGCTCGCACTATTTTGGCTCCAAAGACCTCCCCAATACACTGATGACCCAAACAGACTCCCAGAATGGGAATAATACCGGCAAAATACTCAATTACCGCCTTGGATATGCCAGCATCTGAAGGTCTCCCAGGACCTGGAGAAATCACTATGGCTTTCGGATTTTTATGCTTTATCTCCTGTAGAGAAATCCTGTCATTGCGATAAACCTCTACCACCTCACCCATCTCACCCAGATACTGAACCAGATTGTAAACAAAAGAATCATAGTTATCAATTACCAGAACCATTCTTTTTTCTCCTCCGCAATTTCTATGGCTCTTATCAAAGCCTTTGCTTTGTTCTGAGTTTCTTCAAATTCTCTTTCAGGGATAGAATCAGCCACAATTCCTGCTCCAGCTTGAATATAGGCTGTATCACCAGACACTATAACAGTTCTGATAATTATACAGGTATCCATGTTTCCAGAAAAACTAAAATATCCAAGGGCTCCTGCATAGGGTCCCCGCTTAGAGGGCTCCAGCTCTTCTATTATCTGCATAGCTCTAACCTTAGGAGCTCCAGAGACAGTCCCAGCTGGAAAACAAGCCCGGAGAAGGTCAAACTGATCAACCTCTTTCCTGAGCATCCCTTCTACTTCAGATACAAGATGTATAACGTGAGAATATCTTTCCAGGGAAAAAAGCTCTTTAACTTTTACCGTTCCATACTGACAAACTCTTCCCAGATCATTACGACCAAGATCAACCAACATAATATGCTCTGCTTTTTCTTTTTCGTCATTCAACAGGCTGGATGCTAATTTTGTATCTTCCTGATCGCTTTTTCCCCTCGGTCTTGTCCCGGCAATAGGTCTCAGAACCACTCGTTTACCCTCTTTACGCACAAGTATCTCTGGCGAAGAACCTACCAGGGAAAAATCACCACATTTTAGATAATACATGTATGGAGATGGATTTAGAGACCTTAGAACTCGATATATTTCAAAAGGAGAAACATCTATTTTTCTACTGAATCTCTGAGACAAAACTACCTGAAAAATGTCACCTGCTTTTATGAATTCTTTGGCTTCTCTTACACAACCTTCAAATTCCTGAGGGGTAAAATTAGACAGAACCTTTTCTTTCTGACTCTTGTTTTGAGGGCAAACCCTTGTCTGCGAAATTTGAGGTAAACGGCGAGAGAGTTTATAAATTATCTTCTCGATCCTCTCAGCTGTCTGTTGATAGATTTTTGCTGGAGATTCTCCGTTTAAAAAAGCATAACCCACAAGTTTTATTTTATGGTCAAGGTGATCAAAAATAATCACATTCTTTGTTAAGATAAAAAAACACTCTGGCAGGTTTAAATCTTCCTTTCCTACATGAGGAATTTTCTCCCAGAATCTTATCACATCGTATCCCACATAACCAACCGCTCCTCCAAAGAAAATGGGCAATTGTGGCAATGAAACGACCCTGAACCTTCTCATAATCTGCTTTAAAAAATCAAGAGGATCCTTATCTATCTCATACTCTTCACTTTTACCTGTAGGGTAGAAGACAGAGGCTTTTCTGCTCATGCTCTGGAATACGAGGAAAGGATCAATACCGATAAAAGAATATCTGCCCAGTTTTTCTCCTCTTTCAACACTCTCCAGGAGATAAGAGTAGTTCCCATCATCGAGCTTCAGAAAAGCAGAAACAGGAGTATCTAAATCGGCGAGAATTTCACTATAAAGAGGGATCAAATTATTTTCTCTGGATAGTCGCTCAAATTCAGCCCTTGAGGGATAAACCATGTTACCACTTTCAAAAAAAAATGGCCCGAGACGGGCCTTCTTTTCCTGCAGCCTCATCTCTTTCTCTCCTTTACTTATCTTTTCTACCCTACTCTCACCTTTTTTAGTGTCAAAATATGCAAACTAATATTGACTTTTGCTATTTTTATTTATCCTTACTCCTTTTCCTCACCCTCCAGGACAACTTTTCCATACTTGGTTAAAATTTCTGCTTTTCCCCTCACTTTTATGGCTGATGTGTGCTCGGTAAACTGAGCCACCATCATCTCACCTTTATCAAGCTTTTCCGTGTGGTGAATTTTGGTTAGCTCTCCTCGAGTTAAACCGATAATAGTAACGCCTTTTTCCAGGGCTTTTACCACAATATAATCTGCAGCCACAACTTCAGTAGCTATATCTTTTTCCATGATGATATTTTTATACCACAAAAAAAAATTTTGTCAATTATACAATGATTTTTATTTAGGTTACTCCATATTTTGATCTGATACGATGTACCATCTCTCTTGAGGGGTGGAGCACTTTCAAATAGATTCAAATTTGCTATAATGTAAAGTAGAATGCGTATATTGGTAGTAATTCAGGGAAATTACGGTAAGAGAATAGTTGATAACCTTTCCTCTCATGCTCCCAAAGTCTGGAGGTTTTACATCCAGGAAGTTCCTTCTCGCCTTCCACCGGTTATTGATGAACCAGAGGAATTTTTACCTGAAACTATTCCCCAGGTTGATCTTCTTCTCTCGCTGGGTGAAAATCCGGGAGTAGCAGAACTTATCCCGGATCTTGTGAAGCTATCAAGAGCAAAAGCAGCTATTTTACCCTGTGATAATCCAGGCTGGTTACCTGCAGGACTTAAAAATCAAATAAAAAAAGAATTAAGTAGTCTTCAGGTTGACTCTGTCTTCCCCTCACCTTTTTGCTGTCTCACTGATAAGTCCAGTAATAACGAATATATAAGAGCATTTGCCAGATTTTTCGGCAAACCGGAGATTACTGTGGTCTGCAATGCTGGAAAAATCAGCAAAGTTACAATTCACCGGGGAACTCCCTGCGGATGCACAAAATTTATCGCACAAAAACTCGTGGGGATTCATGTTGATGAGGCAGAAAGAAAAGCAGCGCTTTTCCACCACTATTATCCCTGCCTCGCTTCAACTAAAGTGGGAGTCGGGTTTAAAGATTCTCTCCTGCATTACTCGGCAAATATAACCATGAGTATAGTCAAAAAGGCGATAGAGGCCTGTCAAAAGTAATTTTTTGGCAATATTAGAAAAATTTAGAAATTAAGTCCCCCGCATAATGGGCTATAACAATCACCACTGAGGCAATAATCAGATGCTCTGCAATCACCTTCCAGGGTTTCACTTTCTGGTGTCTTGCCATACAGAAACTAAATATACTGAGTAATGAAAACCCCCAGATTATGCTTACTCCAATTGATAAAGGAAAGTCTAAAAAAATAATGGGAAAGATGAATGCCCAAAGCATCAGAAAAAGCATCAGCAATAGCTATGGTCAATATACCTCCGATAACCACTTTTTTAGAATGGGTTCCGGAGTGAAGACCCACAATTAAACCAAGTGTGGTGATTATTCCGGAGGCCAAACCAAAACTAAAGCCTATCTTTAGAGAATGTTTTAACTTCATTTTATTCGAGGTGAACAGATCTTTATACCAGAAAAAATCCTAAAGTCAAACAACTGGAGTCTCAACCAGAAATTCTCTTGACTTTTATCGGGAATATTTAATTATATGGGATTGGTAAAAAGGTAAGTTAGGAAAAAGAAATGTTTAACCTGCGTCCAACCTGGCTGGAGATAGATGTTGATGCTATCGCCAATAATGTAAGATTACTCAAATCTCGTATAGGAGCCAAAACGGAATTAATGGCAGTAGTCAAAGCTAATGCCTACGGTCATGGTGCGGTAGAGGTTTCTCGAGTTGCTCTCAAGAATGGAGCAACAAGACTTGCTGTTGCCACCTGGGAGGAGGGTGCTGAATTAAGAGAGGCCGGTATTAACGTACCTGTTCTTATTCTGGGAGTTTCTACTCAAGATGATCTGGAGGCTCTCATTTACTATGATTTAACGGCCGGTCTGGGGGAAATTGAGGTGGCGGAGAAGCTGTCACAAATTGCCAGAAACTATGGCAAAAAGGTGAAGGTGCATATTAATGTGGATACAGGTATGTCAAGGATGGGGGTTCAGGTAGAGAAAGCTTTTCATCTTGTTACAAAAATCACCAGCTTTCCTGACCTTATACTGGAAGGGATATTCACTCATTTTACTTCTTCCGGAGAGATCAATAAGACTTCAACTTACGAACAATTTGGAAGATTTAAACAGGTTTTAGAAAAACTGAAAAAACAAAAAATTAATATTCCTTTAACTCATGTTGCCGATAGTGCCACACTTTTGGATTGCCCCTCCTTGCATCTTGATATGGTAAGACCAGGAATTGCCATTTACGGTTCCTATCCTTCAGAAAATGTAAAAAATAGACTGCCCCTCCAGCAGATATCCACCCTAAAAACTAAAATTATCTCTCTAAGAAAAATCCCACCAGGAGCCAGGGTAAGCTATGGTGGTACTTTTGAGGCCAAAAGGTCTACACTGGTTGCCACTCTCCCAATAGGGTATGCTGATGGTCTTCCCCGCGTTTTATCCAATCGGGGTCAGGTTTTAGTTAAGGGCAAGCGTGTGCCCATTATTGGAAGAATCTGCATGGATCATTGTATGATTGATGTTACTGATATTCCCGAAGTTCAGGTGGGAGACGAGGCAGTTTTATGGGGAAAACAAGAAAATGAATTTATTTCTCTGAATGAGGTAGCTAAAAAAATAGGAACGATTGTCTATGAAGTTGTCACCATGGTAGATAAAAAAAGGGTACCTCGCCTTTTCATCCAGAAAAAAGCGGGAGAAAAAAGCTGTTTTAAGATACGATCATCTTTCCCTGGATACTGAAAGCGTATCTTAAGTATTCAATCATCTGAGAAGTCTGTTCTGCTGGAAGAGGAGGAGGAGTTTTTCGAGAGAAAATGTAAAGAAGTACCGTGTTAACCACAAATATTATACTTAAGACTATAATCACCTTACCTAAGAAAGTGACCTCTCCGGAAGGACCAAAAAAAGCCCCAACTCCCCCTCCAAAAGAAGCCCCAGTACTTGCACCTCTACCAACCTGAAGCAAAACAGCTCCTATCAACAAAACACAAACAATTATCTGAACAATTAAAAGCGCTCCCATTAAATCTCCCTGTATTTTACTATCTTTATAAAGGAGTCTAAATTTAAACTGGCTCCACCAACTAAAGCTCCGTCAATATCTTCTTCAGCCATGAGGTCTTTTATATTATCTGGTTTAACACTACCCCCGTATTTAACCCGAACAGAATTTGCCACTTTTTCTCCTGCAAGTTCCCTCAAAACCTTTCTGATGAACTCATGTATCTTCTGAGCTTGTTCAGGAGTTGCTGTTTCACCAGTTCCAATAGCCCAAACCGGCTCATAGGCTATAACAACCCTTTCAATCTGGGAGGGATCAAGTCCGGAAAAACACCCTTTAAGTTGAGATTCTACCACTTTTTCAGCAAGACCCTTTTTTCTCTCCTCCAGCTTTTCCCCAACACAGACAACTGGTGTTAAATCAAACTTTAGGGCGGCTTTTATCTTCTTATTGATCTCGGCATCTGTCTCCTTAAAATAGTTTCTTCTTTCCGAATGGCCAAGAATGACATAGCTACATCCAACATCAACCAGCATGGAAGGCGATATTTCTCCCGTATAAGCCCCCTTTTCCTCCCAGAACATGTTTTGCGCCCCTAACCCAATTGATGTCCCTTCCACAATCTTATGCACTTCGTGTAGACAGGTAAAAGGTGGGAAAATAACCACTTCCACCGGATCATAGTCTTTAAGACTTAACACCAGTTCCTCAGCCAAATCAATCGCTTCCTTCAAAGTTTTGTTCATTTTCCAGTTGCCACCAATGATGGGTTTTCGCAATCTATCCCTCCTCTTTGTCTTTCAATACAGCTACCCCGGGAAGTTCTTTTCCCTCAAGAAACTCAAGGGATGCTCCTCCACCTGTTGAAACGTGGGTCATTTTGTCAAGAAGATTTTCTTTCCTTAAGGCAGCTATGGAGTCTCCACCTCCTACTACAACTGTGGCTTCCACCTGAGCAAGTTTTCTGGCTATTTCTCTTGTTCCCTTGCTGAACTCATCTATTTCAAAATATCCCAGCGGTCCATTCCAGAAGATGGTTTTAGCCTGTTCAATAAGCTGATTAAATCTCTCTACAGTTATCGGTCCTATATCAAGAGCCATCCACTCTGCAGGAATCTTTTCTTTATCTACAACCTTTATCTCTACACCTGATTTTGGCTCTGGAGCTACAACGTGATCAAGCGGAAGAACAATCTCGCACCCTGTTTTTTTAGCTTCTTCCAAAATTCCCGAAGCTTCAGTTATTTTATCTTCCTCCACCAGCGATTTTCCGGTAGGAAGATTCTGTGCTCGCAGGAAGGTATAAGCCATTCCGCCACCAATAAGAATTTTCTGGCACTTATTTAAAAGATTCTTGAGAACCCCTATCTTGTCGGAAACTTTAGCACCACCCAGAATAGCAAAAAAGGGAGGAGTGGGATTGGTTAAAATACCACCAAGGATCTCGAGTTCCTTAGACATGAGAAGTCCGGCTACAGCAGGTAAATACTTAGCCACACCAACAGTTGAAGCATGAGCCCGGTGGGCAGTTCCAAAAGCATCGTTGACAAAAATGTCCCCTAAACTGGCAAGTTCGCGGGCAAAATCCGGGTCATTACTGGTTTCTTCGGGATAAAAGCGAGTATTTTCCAGCAGGATCACTTCACCAGGTTTTAGTGCAGAAACAGCCGCTTTTACCTCATTTCCAACGCAGGCATCCAGTTTTTTTACTTTTTTATTTAAAAGCTGGGAGAGACGCTCGGCTACTCCATCCATTTTTAATTCAGGAACCACTTTTCCCTTGGGTCTTCCAAGATGAGACATGAGTATAAGAGATGCACCCTGGTCCAGCACATACTTTATAGTGGGAAGAGCTGCCCTTATTCTCGTATCATCAGTAATTTCGCCAGTTTTCTTGTCCAGTGAAACATTAAAATCAACCCGCATCAATACTTTCTTACCCGAAAGGTCAACATCCCGGACAGAAAGTTTGGTCATTTTATACTCCTCAACTCATTTTCTCTGCCATATACTCGGCAAGGTCTATCACTCTGTAAGAGTATCCCCATTCATTATCATACCATCCAAATACTTTAGTCATTCGCTTCTCAATGACCCTTGTCGAGAGAGCATCAAATATGCAAGAAGCAGGATTGGTAGTGAAATCAACAGAGACAAGAGGCTCTTCACAATAGACGAGAATTCCTTCAAGCTCTCCCTCACTTGCCTTCTTGAAGGCAGCATTAATTTCATCAACCGTAACGTCCCTGTCAAGCTCTGCAACCAGATCAACAAGGGAAACATCAGGAGTGGGAACTCTTATAGCAACTCCCGTTAATTTACCATTTAGCTCGGGAATCACTTTTCCAACTGCCTCAGCTGCACCTGTAGTTGTGGGAACCATAGCCATAGCTGCTGCTCTTGCCCTCCTCAGATCCTTGTGGGGACCATCCAGTAACATCTGGTCATTGGTATAGGCATGGATGGTGGTCATAATACCTCTTTTTATTCCAAAATTGTCCATCAGAACCTTGGCTATAGGGGCAAGACAGTTAGTGGTACAGCTCGCATTGGAAACAACATCATGATTAGACGGATCATAGGAAGATTCATTAACACCCATCACAAAAGTAGGAACCTCACCACCTCTGGCAGGTGCAGTGATAATTACCTTTTTAGCCCCTGCCTCGAGATGAAGGGCAGCCTGCTCTTTTTTTCTAAAAATGCCGGTTGATTCTATTACAATGTCGACTCCAAGATCCTTCCAGGGAAGTTTACCAGGATCTTTTTCTGAACAGACCTGGATTTTATTTCCATCAATTACCAGATAATCTCCTTCTGATTTTACTTCTCCACGATAAGGTCCATGAACAGAATCCCACTTGAAAAGATGAGCCAGAGTTTTTGCATCTACCAGGTCGTTTACAGCAACAAATTCAAGATTGGAACCTTTATCCAGAGCCGCTCTCAGGGTAAGCCTGCCGATTCTCCCAAATCCGTTTATAGCTACTTTTGCCATTTGCTACCTCCTTTTAACATCAAAATAATTGAGACAGATTTAAATCTATATGATAGTTAGTTTCACCTCTATGTCAAGCAAAGCCCAACCCTCACATCGGGACAGTTTTTACCTGTATCTTTTTCTTCAGGCTCCCGGGTATCTCAGGGAGCCTTTATCTTCATGAGAAAAACTGTCCTAATTTCAGAAGCTAAACTGATACTGGTAATAATTTGGCATTCAGGATAAAAAATGGTCCCATCCTCTGGGAAAAATTTCTCTTTTTTCACCTTTCTCGTCAATGAGCCACAGTTTTAGCCTGTCAGGAACAATCTTTCCAATAGCACAAACAGGAAAATCAAGGCTTTTTTCAACATCTCTGTCTGCCGAGGAAGTAAATAGAAGCTCATAGTCCTCCCCTCCTTCCAGCACAACATCATAAAATGATTTACCTAACTTAGGAAGAGCTTCCTTTGTCCGCTCATCGACAGGGATTTTATTCATCCATAATTCTGCTCCAACTTCACTTTCTTCAAGAATGTGATAAAGATCGGCACTCAATCCATCGCTTATATCAATCATTGCCGTGGATAAGTTTCTGGTGGCAATTTGACGGGCTTCTTCCACTTTTGGAATAGGAAAAAGCCATTTTCCTTCCAGAAAATCTCTCACCTCACTTCTTAAAGGAACATCCTTCCGCATAAGACAAATAAGTCCGGTAGCTGCTGAACCTATCGAGCCGGTAACATAAATAATATCTCCGGGCTTTGCCCCTTTTCTCAAGACTACTTTGTCAGCTTCGGCTTCTCCCAGGAGAGATATAGTAATAAAAAAAATAGGGGAACGAACAATATCCCCTCCGGCTATCTCTATGTCTAATCTTGAGGATAGATCTAATATTCCTCTGTAAATTTCATCAATTTTGCTACTGGAGGTACCTCGTGGAAGTCCCAGTGTCACAAGAGCAACTGCTGGACAGCCCCCCATGGCAGCAATATCGGAGACATTTACTGCCAGAGCTCGCCACCCAATTTGCCGGGCAGTTGTAAACCTCCACTTAAAGTGAACATCCTCAACTAAAGTGTCAGTAGTAAAAAGATAGACTCTCTTTCTTCTTCCCCTTATAACAGCCGCATCATCTCCGATTCCTATTAGAGTTCTCTTTTTGGAATCAGCCACAAGTTTTCTGATTTGCCGGATAAAATCAAATTCACCCTCTTGCATTATCCTCTTTTCTTCAAATTAGCGGGGAAGTGGTTGGGGCGGGAGGATTCGAACCTCCGAATGGCGGATCCAAAGTCCGCTGCGTTACCGCTTCGCCACGCCCCAAATAGTTTCCCGGGTACTTTTTCTATTCTTACAGCAGTTCTTGAAAATAAATGTTGGCTTCTCATTCCCGGTATTGTGACCAAATTGTGACTACCTTCTGCATTTTTTCACCCAGAAGGCTCACCGCACTTCTTTTATGATCAGGAGAAAGGTCGTGCACCTCAAGGACATGTTGAACGATTTGTGTCCCATAAGCCCCTGGACCGTCCTCAGGTCTATCCCATTCATAACAAGGTGCGAAGCAAAAGTGTGCCTTAAGTCGTGAAACCTGAAGTTTTCTATGCCTGCTTTTCTGCAGGCAGCTTTAAATCCTGTCTGGATGCTTTTAAGAGGGGAACCGTTTTTCCGCAGAATACATACTCCTCCTGCTTTTTTTGCCTCTGCTTCGCCAATAGCCTAACTACCAAATCATTCATTGGTATTTCCCGTTTTTCTTTGCTTTTGCTATTCATAATATATATAAGTTTCTGCCTAAAGTCAATATTTTCGATTATGTCCTATAATTTCTGTGTAAAAAGATTGCTTCTTGACAGCTGACTTTGAGACTCTAATAATTGAAAAATAAAATTTCTTGCTTTTAGTTAATACTCAAATGATAAAAAATTTGCATTGACTTATGGCCCTAAAACTCTAAGAAGAATACACCAGAGATCCTCATTCATCAAATGACAAGACCGTTTTGTTGTTTACGGGATGAAGGAGAAAACCAAATTGTTATTTCCATGACCAAAGATATAACCGGGCAAGAGGAAAGTGAAAAACTTGATAAATTCTACAGGTTACTTGGAAGGGCAATCAACAGGTCTAAAACTGTAAAGCAGCTTGCAGAAAAAATTCTAAAGGGTTTAAAAGATACAAAGAGGTTTTTTCGCTTCTTTACCTTGATATAGACAATTTTAAAAGATGCAACGATACTTCGGACATAAAGAGGGAGAAATAAGATGCGTGCATGGAAAAGGCTATCCTTTTGGTCTTTCAGGTAATAAGATTTCTCTTTCGGCAAGAATTTTCCAGGTTGCAGATGCCTCTGATGCCATGACAACTAACCGCCCCTACAGAAAGAAAATATCCCTTGGGGAGGCAAGAAAGGAAATAAAAAGATGCTCTGGCACTCAGTTTGATCCAGGGGTGGTGGAGGTTTTTTTAAGTGTTCCCGTAAAAGTATGACAGGATGTTCAAAGAAGACTATCAGAGTAAGTCTTCTTCTAAATCTAAAGCTCTCGCCACAAAGCCTCAACTACATCTTTGCCCTTGAATACATTTACAATAGGAATGCACATTGGCACAGATACCTCCAAATATTGAAAACAATCCCCAGAATAAGGGCCCTGTCAAAATCCCCACAAAAGTTGGCTTACTTACTGGTAATAGATAAATTCCCCAAGTTACCAAATAGCAGCCTAATATAATACAGAAATGTCCAAAGATAGCAGTTTTCTTTTTGATCATTTTGTTATCTCCTTATAATAGTTATTTGTTCTATATTATTCTTAATTTATCTTGCATTTTCAAGAAGATACCGGTTAAAACTTCATTTTGAGTGCGATAAGGAGAATAGTTTCCTTATTACCTATGTGACATTCTCCCTACCGGAAGGACTGGGGCATCCCCGAAGAAGATCAAAGAAAACAGAAAAGTATTTTGAAAAGTTAAAAGATACCTGGCAGAGAATAGATGATAATACCCGGTTCCAGGAAACTTTAACAGATGATGGAAAAAGAGTTTTTGTGGTAGAATCCAGAGAAAGAAAAGAATATGAGGAAATAGTGCGAGCTAAAGCCATGCAAAGCTACAAAGAGGCTCTTGAGATAAAGGATCTTAATCCCTGAAATAAAGAATTGAAGCGGCTTTTGGCATTTTGTAGTGCCAGATAAAAATTTTATCCTTTATTCACGCGGGTTTCCGGAATCAGGTGGCAAACATGGGCAAGGTTCATTTTTTCTACCTTCATCTTTCCGTTGAAGATTTTCTTCTTCTGGTTTCAGGACTACCATTCCAAGGGGAGGAAGGGTTAAGGTGAGAGAGAAAAGTCTTCCATGAAAAGGGAGATTTTCTGCAAATACTCCTCCCATATTTCCAGTATTTGACCCACCGTAAATTCGTGAATCGCTGTTTAATATCTCCCTGTAAAATCCCCCAAAAGGCACTCCTACTTTATAGTTTTCCCTTGGAACAGGTGTGAAATTAAAAACAAAAATTAGAAGATCCCGGACATCTTTTTCCTTTCTTATAAAAGAGATTATGCTTTTTTCAACATCATGAAAATCTATCCATTCAAAGCCATCAGGTTGAAAATCAACAAGATACAAAGAGGGCTCTTTTTTGTAAAGGGTATTGAGGTCTTTTACAAATTTTTGCAGCTTTTTGTGAAGTTCATGGTTAAGAAGATGCCAGTCAAGGCTACTTTTGTAATCCCATTCTCTCCACTGAGCTATTTCCTGACCCATAAAGAGAAGTTTTTTCCCAGGATGTGCATACATTAAACCAAAAAGGAGTCTCAAATTAGCAAATTTCTGCCAAACATCTCCTGGCATTTTAGCAATGAGCGAGCCTTTTCCATGGACAACCTCATCATGAGATAAAGGAAGGATAAAGTTTTCCTGGAAGGCGTAAAGGAGACTAAAGGTCAGGTTGTCATGACAGTATTTTCGGTAAATCGGGTCTTTGGACATGTAGCAAAGGGTATCATGCATCCATCCCATATTCCATTTAAATCCAAATCCAAGTCCTCCAAGATGAGCTGGTTTTGTAACACCAGGCCAGGCAGTTGATTCCTCAGCAATCATCAGGACTCCTGGAAAATAGTGGTGGGTGAGGGTATTTAATTTTTTTAAAAAATCAATTGCCTCAAGATTTTCTCTTCCTCCAAATTTGTTTGGCACCCATTCACCCTCTTTTCTGGAAAAGTCAAGATAAAGCATGGAGGCAACGGCATCCACCCTCAGACCATCAGCATGGTATTTTTCCAGCCAGAAAAGAGCACTACCAAGAAGAAAATTGGCAACCTCACACCTCCCATGGTTAAAGATAAGAGTGCCCCAGTCTTTGTGTTCCGCCTTTCTTGGGTCAAGATGTTCATAAAGACAGGTTCCGTCAAATCTTGCAAGTGCAAAGTCATCTTTGGGGAAATGACCTGGAACCCAATCAAGGATTACTCCAATTTCATTTTGGTGACAAGTATCAATAAATTCCATAAGTTGCTGTGGAGTTCCATGCCCTGGAGTAGGCGAATAATATCCTGTAACCTGATATCCCCAGGAAGCATCATAGGGATGTGCCATTATGGGCAGAAGTTCAATATGAGTAAATCCCATTTCCTTTACATAAGGAATAAGTTTTTCAGCAAGTTCTGTATAGGTTAAAACTCTGTTTTTCTCCTCCGGTATTCTCATCCAGGATCCAGTGTGAACCTCGTATATAGAAAGTGGCATCTCAAGTGGATTTTGGTGTCTCCTTTTCTCCATCCAGTCTCTGTCCTTCCATTTATAGCTGTCAATTTCCCATACGATGGAGGCTGTTCTGGGGGGAGATTCGCAGAAAAAAGCACAGGGATCTGCTTTAATTTTTATATCACCTTCACAGGTGAGGATGTGGTATTTATAAAGAGAACCTTTTTTTACTCCGGGTATAAATATCTCCCATACACCTGAGTTTTTCCTGGGTGTCATTGGATGGGCATTACTGTCCCATTCATTGAAGTCACCTACCACACTTACTTTTTTTGCATTTGGAGCCCAGACAGCAAAATTTACACCAACTTTGCCCTTTACCTCTCTCAGGTGGGCTCCCATTTTTTCATAAACTCTGTGATAATCCCCTTTCCCAAAAAGGTAAAGCTCAAAGTCACTCAGGAAGGGCGAGATAGAGGAGGAATTCTGGGGATTTTTATTTTTCTGCCGGGACATTTTTTATTTTTTCAGGCAGTCTTCCCGCCACAAACAGTCAAACCTATTACAGAAATCTTTTGCTGTTCCAAAGCAGGGGAAATTTCCTTCCTTTGTCTGGATAAGATGGATTATCTCCTGTTTCTTCTTCCGGTAGGTATTTATTCCCATGTTTTTTGCCATTTTTCTTATTTTTGCGATGTTCATTAATTTCCACCTTTGGGGAAATTATAAGTCTATATACTCAAATGTCAACAGTCTGCGTATTTTTTCCTGTTATCTTATCGCTCCTATTTCTTTGACTTTCTCGTAGTTTACCTTTATAATTACTCATGACACTCACCACGGCTTTTTAACACTCTCGTGGAAAGAATTTAAAAATAGGGTTTATTTAATGGAAGGAAAAAATGAAGTCGTTAAAGAAGAAGTTAAATCTTAAGGAAAATGAAAAAAAGCACTGGATGAGCTAAAAAAAGATAACCGAAAGGTTTTCTGATGTAGAAATTATTCTTTATGGTTCAAAAGCAAGAGGAGATGCTGGCGAGGAATCTGATATTGATGTTCTTATTTTATTAAACAGAGATGTGGATGATAGATTGGGGGAGGATATTTTTGCCTTAAGTTTTGAGATTGAACTAAAATACGACGTTGTGTTTGGGATTCTTGTTGAATCCAGAACTTTCTGGAATTCTTCTCTGGCAAAGGCAATGCCTATACACTGGAATATTGACAGGGAAGGGATAATTTTAAGATGAGAAAGGAGATTATCAACTATAGAAGACAAAGAGCCAGAGAGACTCTTGAAGAAGCGAAGATTATGCTTGAAAGGGAGAAAAATGAGAAAAAGGGCAAGCGGGATACTCCTTCATATAACTTCTCTTCCCTCTCCTTTTGAAATAGGAGATTTTGGTCCTGGGGCCTACAGGTTTATCGATTTTCTTGCTGAGAGCAAACAGAGTTTCTGGCAGGTCCTTCCTTTTTCTCCTACCGATCTTCTCTTTGGCAACTCTCCCTACAGCAGTTTCTCTCTTTTTGCTGGTAATCCCTTATTTATAAGCCCTTCCATTCTTGTTAAGGAGGGGCTTCTACTGGAAAAAGATGTGGCTTCCCTTCCCCCTTTCCCGAAAGAAAAATGTAACTATCCTCTCGCTTTTTCTTATAAAAGAAGGCTTCTGAATGAAGCATGGGAAAATTTTAAAAGAAAAAAACAGGCAAAAGATGAATTTGGAAAATTCTGCCAGAAAAATGCATCCTGGCTTGATGATTTTTCCCTGTTTATAGCTCTAAAAAGTTATTTTAATAAAGCTTCCTGGAATAAGTGGCCTTCTGAATTTCGGGATAGAGAACCTTGTGCTCTTAATTTCCTAAAAAATAAGCTTGATCAGGATATTCAGAGAGAAAAATTTTTTCAATTTCTTTTTTTCAAGCAGTGGTTTTCTTTAAAAAAATACTGCAGTCTGAAAAGAATACGTATAATTGGGGATCTTCCCATATATCCAACATGTGATAGTGTTGATGTGTGGGCAAATCCGGAAATTTTTAAACTGGATAAGGAAAAAAGACCTGTTTTTGTGGCGGGTGTTCCTCCTGATTATTTCAGCAACACAGGACAATTGTGGGGAAACCCTGTTTATAAATGGGATGTATTGAAGGAACAAAAATACAGATGGTGGATAAACAGGATCAGGCACAGTCTCTGCTTGTTTGATATTGTAAGAATTGACCATTTTCGTGGATTTGTGAGCTTCTGGGAAGTCCCTGCAGGAGAAAAGACAGCCATGGCAGGAAGGTGGATTGAAGTCCCAGCAGAGGATTTCTTTAAAACTATTTCTAAAGAATTTCCCCATCTTCCCTTTATTGCCGAGGACCTCGGATTTATTACACCTGATGTGGAGTATATCATGCAGAAATTCAATATACCGGGAATGAAAATTCTTCTTTTTGCCTTTGGAGAGGATACCGCAAGACACCCCTATGCTCCTCACAACTATGTGAGAAATTGTGTGGTTTACACGGGGACTCACGATACCAATACTGCAAGGGGGTGGTTTGAAGAGGAGGCATCCTCTGAGGAAAAAGAAAGGCTTTTCCATTATATCGGAAGAGAAATTTCCCCAGGAGAAGTTTCAAAAGAGTTTATACGTCTTGCCATGATGTCCGTTGCAGACCTTTCCATTTTACCCATGCAGGATGTCCTTGGTCTTGGAAGTAAAGCAAGAATGAATACTCCCTCAACCTCAAAGGGAAACTGGGAGTGGCGACTTTCACTTGAGCAGATGAAAGATGAGGTTAGTTTTCACCTCAGGGGACTTACCAGAATATACGGAAGATGTTTGAAGTAAGAAAAAAAACTGATATAATTAGAAAGCGTTTTTT
>CAYZYX010000004.1:5072-18605 GCA_964482715.1 uncultured Clostridia bacterium | reverse complement strand
TAAAAGAAAATAAAATATGAATCAGGAAACTTCATCTTATATTGTAATTCATGGGCATTTTTACCAGCCGCCAAGGGAAAATCCCTGGACAGAACTTGTAGAAAGACAAAAAGAGACATTTCCCTACCACAACTGGAATGAACTTATAACCTACCAGTGCTATATTCCTAATGCCTGGGCAAGAGTTTTAAATGAGAAAAACAAAATTGTTGATATTATAAATAACTATTCCTACATCAACTTTAATTTTGGGCCCACACTTTTTTCCTGGCTGGAGAAGAATTTTCCTTCTGTGATAGAAAGGGTTCTTCAGGCAGACAGGGAGAGTCTTGAAAAAAATGATCGTTGTGGAAATGCTATTGCTCAGGTGTATAATCATATGATAATGCCTCTTGCAGAAGAAAAAGACAGGTTTACTCAGGTAAGGTGGGGGATAAGATTTTTTGAAAAAAAATTTGGACGTCTGCCCGAGGCGATGTGGCTTCCTGAGACTGCAATAGACTATCCCACAGCTCGGGTTTTAATTGAGTGTGGTATGAAATTTGTTATTTTGTCCCCTCTGCAGGCAAAAAGAATAAAACCAATTGATGCTGACGAGTCTTCCTGGGTGGATGTTTCAGATGGAAATATAGATACAGGAATGCCCTACAGGCTTTTTTTAAAAAATGAGAAAGGAAGTAAAATAAAGGAAAAATTCATAGATGTCTTTTTCTTTCACCATTCTCTTTCACATGCAATTTCCTTTGAGAAACTTTTAAAGGATTCTATTTCTTGTGCCAACAAGATCGAGGAAGTCATCAAGGAAAGAAAATACTCTCCCTATCTTGTCAGCATTGCAACAGATGGAGAGACATTTGGACACCATCATCCTTTCAGCGAGATGTGTATTGCTTATCTTGTAAAATACGAACTTGCCAGAAGAGGTATTAAACCTGTAAATTATTCCTGGTATTTAAAAAACAATCCTCCCACTTATGAGGTAGAGATAAAAGAGGGAACCTCCTGGAGTTGTGTTCATGGATTGGGAAGGTGGAAGGAAGATTGTGGGTGCAACACTGGCGCACATCCTGATTGGAATCAAAAATGGCGAAAACCCTTAAGAGATACCCTGAACTGGCTTAAAGGTGAACTTGACAGTATTTTTGAAAGAGAAGGTGCAGATGTTTTTAAAGACTCCTGGCAGGCAAGAGATGACTATATAGAGGTGATAGTTGATCCTTCTCCAGGGAACGTGGAGAGATTTTTGAGTTCTCATCTTAAGAGTAAAGATGACCCTTTTAAGAAAACAAAAGCACTTAAACTCCTTGAGATGCAAAAATTTGGTATGCTTATGTTTACAAGCTGTGGATGGTTTTTTGATGAGATTTCGGAAATTCAGACAGTTCAAAATCTGAGATATGCTGGCTCGGCTATTCAATATGTAAAAGATCTTACGGGTAGGGAACTTGAGGAGGATTTTTTAATAAGGTTATCTGAAGCAAAAAGTAATATTGAAGAATTTAAGGATGGAAAGGGAGTTTATGAAAAGCTTGTAAGACCTTCAGTGGTAGACTGGCAGAAAGCCTTTGCAAGACACCTTATTCTGGAGACATTTCTTGAAGAAAAAGAATATGTTTTTTTTCCAACTTATAGCATTAAGACAGCTCAAACTGAAGAAAAAGAAATACCGGGGGTTTTTCTTAAAACAGGAAGGGGTGGAACTTTTCACCTTCCAACCCGGGAGGAAAAAGAGGGTGTGTTTTTTCTTGTTAATTTTGGGAAGCATAAAATTTACTGTTTTGTTGCTGATAATTTAAATGATGATGAATATCTTTCTTTTAAAGAAAAAGTTTTTTCCGAGGAGGTGGATCTTAATTTTCAGGGAATAATAAATGTGGTTTCCCCCTTTTTTAAGAAATATTTCACTTTGAAGGACTTGCCCGGCGAGGACAGAGAGAAAATCCTCTCTTACCTTATGGAAGAGAGGATTGATGAGATAAGGAAAATAAGCAGCACTCTTTTTGACAGGCATATTCAGCTTATAAGGGAATTTGTCCGTCTTGGTTGGCAGATTCCCTCTGAATTTTCTTTTTTCTTAACCGACGTGCTTAACAGCAGGATAGTTGAGGAGTTTGAAAAATTTGAGGTGGATGAAGATTTTGAGTATCTGGAAAGAGCAAAGAGCATAAAAGAAATAGCTGATGATGTGGGGCTAAAACTTGATACTTTACCTCTTGCAAAAATTGCAGAAAAAAAGATAATTCAGCTTGTGAGGATGCTGGAGAAAGGTCTTGACCCGGGGAGAGTTGAAATAATTGTAAAATTTAAAAAATACCTGACCTCTCTTGGGGTTTTTTTCAGAACATATGAGACTCAAAATAAAATCTGGGAGATTTTTAATGAGATGATTCTCCAGAAGATGAATATTTTTTCCAATAAGAAGGAAAAGAGTCTTCTCGAGATGTTCATTCTTCTTGCACAGGAGCTAAATTTTGATGGGGAAATACTGAAAGAAAGAATAAAAAAGGTAACAGGATAAACGAACTTAGAAGGGATCCCCTTACTGGAAGATGGATAAGAGGTGGGCCCAACGAGTTTCCCGCTTTAAGAGTGGAGGGTGAACTTAACAGAAGAGAAAATGGAAGGTGCAAAAAGATATTTTGAGGCTTGAGACAAGAGACGACAGAGGAACATCTGTTTTTATATATTTTCCTGTCATTCCTGTGCAAGTAAGGTATTCCTTCAAAAGGAGAAATTGAACCTCCCGGAAAAGAGAAGAATATGGAGAGAAAAAAGATGAAAGAAAATAATTTAAGTGTATTTTTTCTATCTTCGGAGGTTTATCCTTTTGCTAAAACAGGAGGACTTGCGGATGTTGCAGGTTCTCTTCCCGGGGCTTTATCTGAGGCAGGTTGCAGAGTTTGTGTTATGCTTCCTTTATACAAAAGGATTTTTTCTGAAAATTTTCCCCTGGAAGAGCTTTTTGAAATTGATGTTCCTGTGGGAGATGAGATTAAAAAAGGCAGGGTGTACAGAAGTTTCCTTGATTTGGAGAAAAAGATACCTGTTTTTCTTATCTGGCAAAAGGAATATTTTGATAGAGAAAATCTTTACGGAGATGAACACGGAGATTTTCCTGATAATGCTGAGAGATTCTCTTTTTTCTGTCGGGCAGCTCTTTCTATTATCCCCCGCACAGCTTACAAACCCTGGATTATTCACTGCAATGACTGGCAAACTGCTCTTGTTCCCCTTTATCTTAAGGAATTTTTCTCTGATAAGGAGTGTTATAAGAATACAGGGATCCTTTTTACCATTCATAACCTTGCCTATCAGGGAATTTTCTCAAAGGAAAAGCTGAAGGCTTTAGGTCTCGGAGAGGAATTTTTTACCTTTACCAGGCTTGAGTTTTGGGGAAAAATTAATCTGATGAAGGCAGGTCTTCTTTATGCTGATCTTGTAAATACGGTAAGCCCTACTTACAGCAAAGAAATACAGACCCCTGAATTTGGTTTTGGACTTGATGGGGTTTTGAGAAGGCGAAGAGATAGTCTCTATGGAATTTTAAATGGAATAGACTACGATGTCTGGAATCCTGCAACGGATAAAGATATTGTCCGAAATTATTCCAGAGATAATCTTGAAGGGAAAAGAGAAAATAAAAGATATCTTCAACAGGAAAATGGATTTCCTGTAGAAGATATTCCTGTTGTAGGTTTTGTTTCTCGTCTTGCCGAGCAGAAGGGAATTGATTTAATCTGTAAAGCAGCAGAGGAGATGGTAAATATTCCTGTGCAGCTTGTTATTCTTGGCAAAGGTGATTATAAATACCAGAAGATGCTGGAGGAGATAGCAGCAAGATATCCTGGCAAGGTGGCCCTTCATATTGCCTTTGATCTTAAGATGGCAAAGAGGATTTATGCAGGAAGTGACATGTTTCTTATGCCTTCCCGGTATGAGCCCTGTGGGCTTGGACAGATGATAAGCTTTCGATTTGGGACAGTTCCAGTTGTCAGAAAAACAGGAGGTCTTGCCGATACCGTTGAGGAGTTTAACCCTTTAACTCAAAAGGGAGATGGATTTCTTTTTGGAGAATACTCTCCAGAGGGGATGCTTTCTGCTTTAAAAAAAGCTTTCTTTTTTTACAGGGATAAAAAGCTCTGGAAAAGCCTTGTTCAAAGTGGAATGAGTAAGGACTTTTCCTGGAGAAAATCTGCTGAGGAATATATTAAAATATACAAAATTATTCTCGATAAAATAAAATAAAATGGGTGGTTTTTTTGCATCAAAAACCTGAAGGTTTTCTTACTCTGATTCTGGCAGGAGGCCAGGGAGAAAGGCTTTATCCTCTCACCAAAGAAAGAGCAAAACCAGCATGTCCTTTTGCTGGAATTTTCCGTCTCATAGATTTTACTCTTTCAAACTGTGTTAACTCCGGGATAAGAAGAATATACGTGCTCACCCAGTATATGTCCACAACTCTTGAAACCCATATAAGAGAAGGGTGGAGTATATTTTCAAGGGAACTTGGAGAGTTTATTCAAACCATCCCTCCCCAGAGAAGAACTGCAGAAAGGTGGTATGAGGGAACAGCTGATGCTGTTTTTCAGAACCTCTACATTTTGCAGGAGGAAAAACCTCTCTATGTTCTTATTCTCTCAGGAGATCATGTTTACAGGATGAACTATGCAGATATGTTCCAGTTTCATAGGGAAAAGAAAGCTCATCTTACTGTAGGATGTGTGGAGGTGGATAAAAAAGAGGCAGAAAGATTTGGAGTGCTTGAGGTTGATGAAGCAGAAAGGATTGTTTCTTTTGAGGAGAAACCTTCCAGACCAAAGATTTTACCCGGAAAGGCTGAAAAATGCCTTGTCTCTATGGGAGTTTATATTTTTGATACTGAAGAAATTGTAAGAGCCTTAATAAAAGATGCCAAAAAGAAAAATACAAGCCATGATTTTGGTAGAGATATTATTCCTCAGATGCTGGAGGATGAAAAACTTGTTTGCTGTTATAATTTTTCTGAAAAAGGAGAAGGATACTGGAAAGATATTGGGACTATTGATTCTTACTGGGAGGCAAGCATGGAACTTCTTGATATTCCCTCAAAATTTGACCTCTATCATCCAGGTTGGCCTCTCAGGACCTACCAGGAGCAAAATCCTCCTGCAAGAATTATTTCCTCAAAAAGATTTCCTTTGCAGTGCGAGGTTTTAAATTCTCTTATATCTGCAGGCTGTATAATAGACGAGGCAATAGTGGAAAGATCTATCCTCTCACCACGGGTTTATATTGGTAGAGGAAGCAGAATAGAAAGTTCCATTTTAATGAGGGGTGTAAAAATTGGCAAAAACGTTCTCATAAGAAAAACAATAATTGATGAGGAGGTTTTTGTGCCTGATGGATACGCTATAGGCTATAGATTTGAGGAAGATGCAAAGAAATTTCTAATTTCACCGGGTGGGGTAGTGATTGTGCCAAGAAGAATGCACCTTGACTAAAAAAGCGTGATTATAATTGGTACAAAAAAAATTATGGGATGGATGGCTGGTAAGGAGGATTTTCATAACAGCTTCATTTTTGCTGGCCAGCTGAAATCACACTCAAAGCCTGCCGTGCTGGTGCTCCGCCACGCCCCAATTCAAAATAAAAACCGGATTATTCGAGAACAAGGTCAGTAACAGTGCTTTTTATGCCTTTAAGTGCTCTTAATCTGTCCACAACTGCTAAAAGTATATCTTCGTAACTGTCAGCTTCAACTAAAGCCAGAATGTCCTGATCTCCGGTTGTAAGTTCTGCTGACTTTACTTCAGTAAAACGTAACAAAGCATCTCTTACTGCCCTTTCTCTTCCCATCTCGACTTTAATTTTGAGATAAGCTTTGGCCATTAAATCACCTCCTGTAAAGCGTTTTATCATTATCCTTTAATACTTGCCTTCCTGATACGTAATCTTCAGACTTCTGAAATTCTTCTTCTAAATCTTTTAGCTTTGGAGATATTTTCTTCAATTCTCTCTGACTTAAATAATCAATTATCAGTGTCCCCTGAAGATGGTCTATTTCATGCTGCAACACATGAGCCAGAAGATCCTCAGCTTCTATCTTTACAGGTTCACCTCTTTCATTTAAAGCTTCAACCAGAATTTTTTTAGCCCTTTTTATCTTTACCGTTACACCCGGAAGAGAAAGACAACCCTCTTCCATTTTACTCTCTCCTTCCTGGTAAATAATTAAAGGGTTTACCAGTTTGTATAACTCTCCCCCGACACCAGCCACTACCATTTGAAAATCTATACCTACCTGAGGAGCAGCAAGACCCACACCTTCATAGACATACATGGTCTCAACCATTTGGGAGAGAATCTTTCTTTCCCTTGCTCCAACCTTTTCTACCTTCCTGCAATTTTTCCTCAAAACAGGATCTGGATATTTATATATTTTAAGAACAGGCATTTAACTTTCCCTTACATGAGTGGGTCTGTTATTTTGATCCACAAACAAGACCCGGGTATTTACACCTTCAATTTCTTCCTCGTCAACCAGTGCATAGGAAACAATAATCACCTCATCACCTACCTGAGCAAGACGCGCTGCAGCTCCATTAATACAAACCTTACCAGAGTCAGGTTCTCCCTCTATAGTATAGGTATTAAACCTTGCCCCATTATTGAGATTGAAAACTTCAACTTTTTCTCCGGGAAAAATACCTGCTGCCCGCATTAAGTTCACATCGAGGGTTATACTTCCTTCATAGTTTAAATTGGTTTCTGTTACCCTGGCACGATGAATTTTAGCCCGACATATAATCCTGAGCATGATTTTTCTTTCCTTTATCGGGTAAAATTATATTAAATCAGCCCCTTCTGTCAATCTTGAATCTCTCTTTATTAAAAAACTTCCTTTAAGTTAATCTCAAGACCCTTTATAAGCTCTGATCTTATGATATCTTCTCCTAAGAAAACTCCTTTTAGCCTATAGGTGCCACCTTTTAACTGGTAAACTTGTATCTTTTTCTCCCGGGGATAAACTATCCAATATTCTTTTACCCCAAATCGCTGATAAAGGTCTTTTTTTAATTTTATGTCCAGCTCGGAGGTAGAAGGGGAGATTATCTCTACAATTAAATCAGGCGCTCCAAAAATTCCTCTTTCTTTTAATATTTCTATCTTGTTCTTACTTATAAATATTATATCTGGCTGAACTACATTTACCGAAGAAAAAACTACATCTACAGGAGCATAAAGCACCTCTCCTAAATTATTTTCCTTAACCCAACTCCAGAGTATAAACTCAAGATTCCTGGAAACCTTTTGATGATAGGGTGTGGGGGCTGGAGCCATAAACAGTTTACCTCCTATAATCTGATAGGTCTTACCATCAGGGGGAAGCTTAAGATAATCTTCGTAGGTCCATATCTCTTCGTCTAAATTTACTGTTTTTTTCATAAATTCCGGACCTCCCTTATTTATTTTAGCTCATTTCTTAATAATGTTACACCGATTTGTCATTGCGAGCGATAGCGAAGCAATCTTAAGCCCTTGTAAATTAAGGGATTGCTTCCTTGCTTTGCTCCTCGCTAATGACAAGCAAAATGTAATGTTATTTTCGAAACACTCTAATAGTTAGTAAGAACCTCTAATTTAGTATATCATAAACTATTCTGGAATCAACTTTTACCTTAATTATCTTAGAACTCCCACAAGTTTTATCACCTGCTCTTTTCTACTGGATGAGGTTGCGGTAATGGTCATGATGTAAACACCATTGTTTACTCTCTGGCCATACATGTTTTCACCCCACCATGACCATTCTTCTTCATCTCCAGGTGTAACTTGCCGACTCCAGCTATAGACTATATCACCAACAAGACTGTAAATCCTGATTTCAACCCGGGCTGGTTCACTGAGACAGTAAACAAGCTTGACCGGGGAGGTCCCGGAACTCTCTCTCAAGACGCGCGAAGAACGGAAAGTAATAACCAGGAGCTTTTCAGGATTATAGGTTAAATTGAGTTTTGAAGCAAAATCACCTGTATTGCCAGCTCTATCCTTAGTCCTGAGAGCAATCGAATTTTTTCCCCTATCAAGCTGAATCTGAATGGTGAAAGTTCGGTCATCGTTTGCCTGAACTTCATTTTTCAATTTCCCATTGACAAAGGCCTGAATAAACGAAGGTTCAGAACTTTCAGGAGGTGTAGTCCCGGTTAAGGTTAAGACACCTGTGGTGGAGTCAAATGATTGAAACTCAAATTGAGGTGTGTCAGGAGGAGTGGTGTCATATCTGAAGAAAAGGTTAAGTTCACTTTCATTTTCAGCCTCATCAACAACCACAATTTTAACCTGATATAATCCATCTTTTTCGGAGTCGTCTGTCTGTGGATTAAAAGGAGAAGAGAGGTAAAAGTAAAACTCTACCCGGTTTTCAAGCTGGTTATAATTTACAGTAGATGAACCATCAACCGGTGTAGCCTCCACATGGTCAGTATAAATCTTTGTTACTTTCAAAAAGGAAATGGAGGTTTTTTCCTCGTCACAGGTAACATTTTCATTTAAATTGACCCTGACATAAATGGTATCTATTGCAGAACTGGCAAAGACAGAAGGACTTGCAGGTTGAGTGGAGGTCGTAAGATCGTAAACTGCCTGACCCTGATATTCAAGATGGGCCTGGCCAACAGTCTGGATGGGATCAATCTGAAGGTAAAATTTTGTAGTCCGGATTCTAAAGTTACCAGCAAAATCCACGCATTTTACCTCCACAAAGTAAGTGCCACTTGTAAGAGTGAGAGCTTCCCCCTCATCTGATTGAAGGATTATAGTCGAACCATCAAGAGGACTTCCACCACTTGCTATAACCTGTCCATTTTCATTTTTAAGAGTTATAAGACAGTTTAAAATATCAACTCCAGCAATTTCCTGAGTTTGAGAGGTATCTTCAGAAATAACAGCTGTTATATGAGTTAAAGGTTCAGTAATAGTGGAAAGGTTATCTGGATAAATGGATACAAGATGGGGAGCCTGTAAATCGTAAATAAAGCCATATTCTACATATTCCCCAACATTACCAGCAAGATCCAGGACATTTATCCTGATGGTATAATATCCCTCTGTCTCCAGAGGTAAATTGGAAAGTGACCATTCCAGAGAAATCTCATTATCTTCTTTTTCAATTTGGTCTGCTTGAATGAGACCTCCTTGAGGATCAAGAAGGACAGCATCTGAACTGGCAATATTTAACCCGGAGCCCTCTCCATCGGAAAAAGTCAGAGAAAGTCTGGTTATCTGTTGATTTATACTCGGGTTTTCATCCAGTGGCTCTTCTTCAGATGGATTGGTTATAAAAGTCAAATAAATATTATCTACCCAGGGAGGTGTGTTGTCCAGCCTGCAGGTGGGTGAATCTTCACCCAGAGAAGTAGAATTACCGGCAGCATCGTTTACAGTTATGGGCACCTGATAGGTGGAATCCTCTCTTGTATTATTCTCATTTATCCTGTAGGCAACAAGATAGTAAAAAGCCTCTCCGGAATCGTTAATTTCTCCGTCCTGATTGTTGTCAAGACTATCCCTTAAATTTAAAACTCCTCCTCCAGTACCACTTCCATCACCAGGGACGGGTAGCTGTTCATCCCCTTTAGTGTATTCACTATCCAGATAGACAAAGTTAGCCTGAATCCGGTCTGAACTGGCATAATCGGTTCCATCAAGGTGAATCTGGAAAAGAACAATATCGCCATTTTTGAAATAATTTACATCCCAGCTAACCTCGCTCTCTTCTATCCACCCATTTGAATTATCATCAGAAAATCTTCCTACTTTTATTTCCTCCATTAATTGAGGAGGAGTATTATCCAGGCTGAGCTGGACATTAACCGATGCTGTATTTCCCGCTCCATCTTCCGCAGTGACTGAAACATAATAACTTCCATCATCCTTTGCATTTTCCTCACCAATCTCGTAGGTAACCTGATAGCTTCCGTCTCCTCTATCTTCCACACTTTCTGAACCCCGAGAGTAAGTTGTATCTATGCTGTCAAAACTGCAGTGAATGGTGTAGCCCGGTGCATCAAGATAAAGAGTAAGAGTCATGGTATCACCATTTTTGTAAACCTCCCTGGCAGAAACCGGTGATGAGGTAAACTGAGGAGGAGTATTATCAAGAATAATACTTACCCCTGAGGTGGCAGAATTTCCTGCCTCATCGGAGGCTACAACTACCAGATTATAGGTGGAATCTTCTCTTTGATTATAGGGAGAAATTGTATAGGTTATCCGGTAAGTACTGTCTCCCAGGTCTTCAAAGGACTCCACGTTACTTCCCTCACCGTATTCTGAATCAAGGGGCGAAAAATCACAGGAGAGAGTATAGCCAGAAGCATCCAGATCACAGAAAAGCGAAATAGTGCTGCCATTTTTATAAGCTTCTCTATCAGCCTGAACAGGGGATTCAAAGACAGGTGGAGTGGAGCGAGCTGTTGCTGAAACTATATTTGAAGGAGAAGACTCATTCCCGATTCCATCTTCAGAGGTGACATAAAAGTAATAGGTCATATCATCACTTAATGGACCATCAATAAACTGGAGGGGATAGGTTCCCCTGGGAATCTCTCCTACTTTGGCAAAGGTGTAAGTATAAGGAAACGTAGAACGGTAAATGTTGTAATGATCAACGTCATCTTCAGGGGAAGAAGCGGTCCAGGTTAACTTAACCCTTGCACCTGAAATTGGTGTAGCCTCAAGCTGAGCAGGTACAGGAGGAGAGCCATTGTCAAGAACTACCAGGTATACTGGGTCTGTATATCCTGCATTACCGGCAATATCTTCCAGTTTGACACGGAAATTATAAGTTCCATCACCACAGGCTGTGGTGTCAAAATCTATGGAAGAGACCCCTCCAGGTGTCCAGCTACCCTGCACCTGCCCCGGACAGGTTGACCAGTTAACCTGTCCTGAAGGTGTATATTCCAGAGTAAACGAGGATACATCAGAATCAACCTGCCCACTATCTACAATTAAAAAAGTGCAGGTTCCAGATAAGCTTGATCCCGATGTAGGCGAACTGATGCTTCCGGTAGGAGAAGTATTGTCAAGAATGACTGTAACAGAAGATGTAGCGGTATTTCCCACATTGTCCTGTGCCTGAACTATCACTGTATAAGAAGAATCTTCTCTGGTGTTATAGGAAGATATGGTGTAAGTGATCGTATAGGTAGAATCAAGATTATCCTCAACCCATTCCACGTTGTTTCCTTCTCCATATTCTGAATCAACAGGGGAAAAATTACAGGATAAAGTGTATCCAGAGTTATCGAGGTTAGCCGTAATGTTAATAGTATCTCCATTTTTATAGGCTGATCTGTCAGTAAAAAGAGATTGAAAAACGGGCGCCCCAAACTGGATGGCACATCCAGTAAATTCAGTAGAAGAAGTTTCATTTCCACCGGCATCTACAGAAACTGCTCTGATTCCATAGGTATGTGTGGGATCAAGTGTTGAAGTATCCCAGTTAACACTGAAAACATTTCCCTGTGGTGATGTATCCATCCCGATAGTTTGCCAGGTAGAAGATGTGGTATAGTCCCTGTACTCAAATCTTACACCCAGAAGGGAAGAATCGGATGTATCAGCTTCTGCTGAAAGAACATTGAGGCGACCAAAAATATGACCATCTTCTATTAAAACTCCATCATCTTTCAAATTACCTGGAGCATCGGGAGTGACATTGTCTATTTGACAGCTGCTAAAAACACCAGAGGGGATCTCGCTTCCATTTCCCACAGCTACAGCTCTAAACGAATAGGTAACATCTGTTGAAAGACCCAGGGTGTTCCAGGTTACAGTGGGGGTATATGAGGTTCCAGGGCAAGAATCAGAACCAATAACCTGCCAGCTTCCCGAAGGCTCAACTTTATACTCAAAGCGAACCTCCTGAAGACCAGAGAAATACTCCTGATTTGCTGTCAATACATTGGTGGTCCCGAAAATATGCCCGGTAGAAAGAGGTGTTCCATCGTCTCTTAAATCGGTGGGGTGATAGGGAGGGTTCTTGGTATCATAGGTAACGGTTATAGAATCAGGGCTAAGTTGAATGTGAGATGAAGAGGTGGGAGAGAGTGGATCGTACAGACTGTCCAGAGCACGACATTCAATACGATAGGTTACCGGAGGTGAACCAGGATCAGGAGGAGTAAACACATACTCCCAGGTAGACCAGTCTCCTTCAGTGCTTGTGTCGGTAACCCCTGTGGTTGTAAAACTTATAATAACGGTGGAGGTACTTAAATTGGTCACCTGAATCTGAACTTCTTCCACCCCGACACCTTCTGCTCCATCACTTGCCACACCACTTATAAGAAGGGCAGTTGTGTTAAATTTTATGCCATCAGGAGGGGAACTGATCTCTGCTGAGGGAGGCGTGTTGTCATATATGATAGACGCAGTAGCACCGGAGGCACCAGTGTCACATCCTACATTGTCCACTGCTCTTACCAGGATATTGTAGGTCCCATCACTGGCAGAGGGAGTCCAGTAAAGATACCAGCCCTGCCAGTTTCCATTGGGATTTTGAGGAATGAATAGATCTCCATTAATGTAAAGCTGAACTTCTGAAATCCCTGAAGGATCAGTGGTTTGCCACTCACCGTTTACCTGAACATCAGAGATATAAATTCCAGTGGGAGGAGTAGCCCCCAGATCACTTAAATCAAAAGGAGAAGTATGGGTCCCGGTATTGTCCAGAACCTGGATAGCGGTGGTGGGGGGAGTGGTATCTACGACTACCTGTCCGGTGAACGAAGCGGTATTCCCGGCATCATCCACAGCAATTATTTCATAAAAATAAGAGTCATCTGGAACAACTGTTCCTGTTAGATCTTTACCATTCCAGATGACTGTATTTGTCCCATTTGTTGCTCCAGGAGTTGGTGAAATTTCATCAACCAGGGTTCTCACCAGAAATCCCCGGGTATCCCTGATTTCTACACGGTTAGAACCCGCAGTTGCTCCCGAGAGAGAAAAAGTTATGGTGGTGGTATCTTTTACCGAGTCATTATTGGGGGAAAAGGGGGTGGGAATAGCAGATACCCCACTAATAACAGGAGGAGAGGTGTCAATGGTTACCCCAAGAGTTTCTTCTTTACTGTTCCCTGAACCATCAAGCACAAAAATTCTACAAATATAGTTCCCCTCAGCCACAGGATTTCCGTTGTCAGCAGTCCCGTCCCAGGGATAGCTGTAAGCAACACCGGTATCCTGAGTTTCAGCATCCACCAGTGTTTTGACTATGGTATTTGCTACCGTGCGAATTTCCAGTCTTACGGTTACCTGAGTAGACTGATTATCTCCTACAGAATAAGAAATAGTGGTTGTATCCTGTATATTATCTTGATTGGGTGAGAAGGCATTGGGATTTACCTCAAAAAAACCCACCTCAGGAGGCTCATGATCAGGGGGAGAATAATCAGCAGTAATTTGATGGGTACCTGAATTGTCATCCCCATCAAGATCACAGGATATGGTTGCAGTTTCCCCACTGGTTAGTGCCAGAATATCATT
>CAYZYX010000004.1:1647-4972 GCA_964482715.1 uncultured Clostridia bacterium | reverse complement strand
ATATAGCCAGTATCTTCTGTAGTGGATTTCCTTCCAACTTTTCTGAATAGCCTCTATCAACAGAAAAGTCTGCCTGCACCAATTCCCATACGAACTCTGTAGGGAAAAAGTTCTTTTATCCACCATTGTGCTAAATCAAAACTCACTTTAAGCTCATTCATAAGTCCCTGAAATTCATCTCCCGTGGTAAAATTAAAAGGAACAACAAGGTAAGATTTAAACTCTCTATTGATCTCATTCATTACTTACTGTCTGGATTCTCTCCTGTACAGCAGCTCTATTATCTACCTTCCTGGAGGATACCAAATCTCCCGTAAGAACAGTATAAATGCTGCCCTGTCTCATTTTTTCTGAGAAAGATAATCTGCTATGTAACCGGCAAACCTGTCAAAATCTGGTAGATCCTTCTGAAAATATCTCTCCACTGCACCTCTCAGGGTATGATCTTTCTGCAGGTCCTCCAGAGTATATTTCCGGTATTCTTTTAAGTAACCCACATATTCTCGTAAAAGTTCCAGCTTTTGCAGAATATTCTCTCTAACAGTCACAAAATGCCCTCTTTCCTGATCTGCTGCAATAAAATTTCATAATGACGCTTCTGATAGTATTTCTGATCCAGATACTGTGACATAACTTTTACTTCAGTATCAATACGTTTTACCTCATCTCGACAGTAGAGTACCATTCCTTCTTTCAGAACAGTATAATATAACCCCAGGGGAGCATCATTTAATACAATAAGATCAACTTCTTTAGAGCCAAGAATCTCACATGCCTTGGTAATTAAACGAAGACGCAGATCAAAACGTTCACTTTTACTTAATCTTTCATCCAAATAAACGGCTATATCTACATCGCTCAAACAAGAAGGTCTTTCTTTAACCTGAGAACCAAAAATATATACCACCAAAATTTGCTCTTTGTCAAGAAAAAAATCTCGAAGTTTTATCTTTTTCTCTTCAGTCAAAACCATTTTTTCTCTTGGTAATATCTCTCCACTTGACAAAGTTTTTTGAGCTTTGTCAAAGCAAGTTCTCCATTTTAAAATACTATTTTCGTGAACTTTCATTAAATCTGTTGTATAAATTTAACACCCCTACTTTACAAGTCAAGAATTTATAATAAAAAAGGGGAAGGTCATAGCTGACCTTCCCCTTTTGCTTGCCAAAAACAGAAACTTTCTGATAATTTATTTAAATAAAATGGTGAAGGAGAAGCGACTTGTACTTCCCAGCTCCTCATCAGAAGCATAGGAATAATCTAAAACACCCTCGGGGGCAAGTTTTCCTGGAAGCCCAAACTTAAAACCAAACCCGGCAGTAAAATTACCTTTATCTGAACCAAGCCTTAAAGCAAAAGAGGGCATCACCTTCCATTCAACACCAAAATGAGACTGCCAGGTTGTACCCTCTTCTCCCTCAATATCTTCCTTGGAATTGAAATCCGCTGCCAGAATAAGTTTATCATCAAGGAATTTACCGGCAAAACCCAATCTCAAAGAACCCGGAAATCCTTCATTTCCCAGGGATGCAGCCATATTCTTACGAACTGCCCCCATGGAGAAACGATCGCTTATCCAGTATAAAATACCAATATCAGCAGCGAAACCACCTTTTCTTACATCTCCTTCACCGGTAACCTCAGCCGATAAAGCTATACCTTTAAAATTAAGGCCATAATAAAGCTTATTTTCTACCGCTGTTCCACCCACAGATAAAATGTACATTTCAGGTGCAACCATTTCGTTGCTTGTTCCATCCGCACCCTCTTCTAACTTAGCTGCCTGTTTTAAGTAACTCAGAGCAAAACCACCCTTTATGAAGCTCAAAGTCCCCGGAGCTGCATAGGTTAAATAATCGAGACTAAAATTTGACACCCCAAATGGGTTGGAATGAAGAAAAGAAAAAGCACCTTTTTCTACCTGGGCAATACCCGCAGGATTCCACCAGGCTGCATTTACATCATCTGCTACAGCTACAAAAGCTCCTCCCATTCCTTGAGGCCTGCAACCAACCTGTAGGTCAGCGGCCACATTAGCCAGAGCAACACTTCCAGTTACAAGAAGAGCAATTCCCGCAAACACAACTAATCCTACTCGCTTTCTCATCTTCACCATTTAGATTCCTCCTTTGCTTTAAAAATTTCTTATTAAGTAAATGAATTTTGTCAGGTTGAGAAATAACAGATCTTTTAATTACCTTTCCCAAGAATCTCTAAAATTGCCAAGAAAACAAAAAGGGGGAGCGGCTCTCTATAGGAGCCGCTCCTTTATATAACCTTACTTTATCACACCCACGGTCTTGATTACTTTATCGGAACCACCGGCGGTGTATTCTACCTCAAACCTGTAGAGATAGATACCAGAACCAACGAAGCTGAAGAAGTCATTGTCGCCGTCCCACTTCACGTTATGCCAGCCAGCACTCTGAGTCTCACCATCAAGGAGAGTCCTCACCAGGTCACCAGTGGCATCGTAAATCTTCAGGGTAACCTTTCCAGCCTTGGGTAGACTATAGACGAAGATGGTTCCTTCACCACTTCTGAATGGATTCTTAGTCAGATAGACCTTGAATCCGCTAACCTCGGTGGTATCCTCCACGATTCTGTAGATACTGAAGTGATTCACTTTCGCGGAAATAGTATTATTTGTACTATTTATTGTTTCATCACCGACTCTGTACCAGCCACCTCCATCCCAGACATACAGGGCTAACTTACTTTCATCAAGACCAGCTATATCTCTCTCGGTGTAAGGAATGGTGACTGTAACAAGCTTGGCAAAGACAAAACCTTCAGGACCGAAGAATCTGGCAACGTCAGTAGGAGTAACTCCTGTCAGGTCAAGTTCAGGTATATCCTGTGGCTCGAGAGCCTCTATGGTAATCAGGGTATTGGTATCCACGGCACCTGCGGGTATCTCGACCTTGGTTCCGTCACCAAGCTCTACCGTCCCACCTGCGCTGCCCACAACTTTCTGAATCTTAGGCAGGAATACGCAGACGGCATCTTCGGCAGTGTAGGTTGCGGTCTGTCCGGCATAATCGGTGATGGTCACAATCACATCATATGTTCCAACTCCTACATCTGGCTCGCTGAAGATGGGAACAGTAGTTGTAACAGTAACTGGTGAGGTTACACCAGGCAGGTTCTCAACATGAGCAGAACCTGCAAGCTCACCATCAGCGTTCTTAATCTCTATATCAATTGAGTAAGGATAAGCTTCCTGATAGGTGTAAGTTATCTTCAAGTTGTCACCGGGCTGGACATAAGCAACGTTGGAGCTTACAGGATCAACTACTTCAACCACAGGAGAAGTATTGTCAAC
>CAYZYX010000004.1:0-1547 GCA_964482715.1 uncultured Clostridia bacterium | reverse complement strand
GCAGAAGATCCAGCGGCATCGGTCATGGTTACCTTCAGGTCATAAACTCCCTCTGGTAGATCTGAAGGCAGGACACCCAGAATACCTCTTGATACGTTAGTACCACCTGAAAGTCCAGTGGTAATTTCAGCCCTGCTGTAAACGGTTGTTCCGGAGATAACTTCCAGAACAACGCTTGATGGATTATCCTCGGTATAGGTAAACTCCACAAACTTACTATCTCCAGCTTTAGCCCAGATAGGCCATGTGCCGGTGATAGAGATTGCTGGAGTGGTATTATCAATAGTTACTTTTACTGTAGAGCTTGTAGCAGCATTTCCTGCAACATCACTTACCACAGCGTAGAGATACCAGGCACCATCAGAAAGGGAAGTTGTATCGCAGGTTATAGCCCATGGTTGAGCAGTAGCAACTCCCAGGGATACACCACCAACAGCCACTGAAGCGCCGGTGGCAAAGAAGCTTATCTGATTGGCACCAGACCAGACATCAGATACAACAGCTTCCACATTCATATCACCCTTTACATAAGAGTTAGCAAGAGGTGATATGATGTAAATAGATTCTGCACCCTGCGTATCCACGACAAACTGCCAGCTTGCCTGATTGGCCCAGTTACCTGCAAGGTCAGCAACATCAACGGCAACTACATGCACACCTTCACTTAGAGCAGAGGCGGGAGTGTAGGTAATACCGGAGGTTGTGACACTGGCAGATGCTGTTACATCCACACCATCCACAACCATTCTGGCGCTTCCTGTGCTAATGCCAGAGCCTGCATCACTGAAGGAGGCACTTATAGTGGGTGTCGCATCAGAGATAATTCCAGTAGGAGACATGTTGTCAATCACTGGAGGTGTATCATCACGTGCGAGAACCTGGAAAGTAACCGGGGTGTAGGAAAGTGGATAACCTGCACAATCCACGACACTACCTGTTATCTGAATCGAGTAAGTCGCAGGAGTAAGAGGTGCTGTAGAAATTCCACCCCACTCATCATAATAGGTTTCACCACAGACATCAATTGGTGTACTTGTCCAGCTTCCATTAAACTGTTTTACGTTCTCACCGTTCAGGGCAATATACACCACAACGGAACCCGAAACTGGCTCGCTGAAATGCAGACTGGCATGGACTTCCTCACCAGCAAATACAGGTTTTGGGGTTACATTAACTGAAACTGTGGGAGGCTCATGATCTATCTTGAATTTATCTGCTGCCAAATGCGATACTGAATTTTGAGCCCTATCCTTAGCATTCACAGAAACACCGTAGTAACCATCAGCCATCTCACGTACCACACCAGGAGTTATCTGACCTACCCAGGTAGAAGATCCGCTGAGGCTACCCGAGACAGCATAGGTATCATACGGGCTCTCAAGACCAACACTTACAGTAACCGGAGTTGCCATGCACTCGTTAAATTCCACGGTAATTTCTACAGTAGCGGAGCTCACACAGCAGGAAGGACTTACAGTTATACTATCAACCTCTGGATCTGTGTTATCACCCCTCACCGTCTGACCGGTTATGGCCTCAATGGGATT
>CAYZYX010000003.1:40175-74179 GCA_964482715.1 uncultured Clostridia bacterium | reverse complement strand
TGAATTAATTAAGTGTAAAATAAATTTTTTTCACATTATTTTCAACGAGATTCTCGCCTATATACTTTTTGAATTTTTTCATATAATATTCTTTAACTAATTACTTCACTTCTTACCAACTTAATATATCCAAAACATACTATCATAATAAGGACTACTAAAACCCAAGCCGCAGCATATCCCAGATTGAAATACCTAAATCCTTTGTAATAGGAGTAAATACTGAGTACCTCAGTAGTATGACTTGGTCCACCTCCGGTAAGAATATAAATCATATCGAAACAGCGAAAAAGATCCATAGTTCTCCAGATAAGTACCACCAAAATTATTGGTCTTAGTAAAGGTAAAGTTATAAATCTGAATAATTGCCATCTTGTAGCTCCATCTATCTTAGCTGCCTCATAGGGAGTTTGAGGGATAGCCTGTAAGCCGGATAAAATAAGAAGTACCACAAAAGAGGTACAATTCCAAACATCCACAATTATAAACAGAGATCATTGCTTTAGTGGGATCGCTCAACCAAAGTACCCGCTTTATGTTAAAAAAACTTAGAAAATAATTAATTATTCCGTAATCATAGTTATACATTAATCGCCAATTTAGCCCAATTACCGCGTTAGACAATACAAAAGGGAGAATCACTAATGTTCTTATTATTCTCATACCCACCAGTTTTCTATTAAGAAGAAGAGCCACGCCTAAACTCACAAAAAATTCAACGGCTAAGGAAGATCCGGAAAAGATTAGAGTATTTAATATTGATCGCCAAAAATAAGGGTCGGCAAACATTTCAGCAAAATTGCCGAATCCAATGAAGGGAACATTTCTTTAACCATAAGTAGAAAAAGTCCATTTATGAAAACTCAATACAAGAGAAACCATAAGAGGATAAAAGAGAATAGAAAATACTATTACAAAAGCAGGAATAAGCAAAAGATAAGGATAAAAAATGTAACGAAAATTTTTCTTCATCAAAGCATCTTCAATGGTCTATAGAAGTCTTCACATAATGAGGAATAGTGCGCCGATAAGGATAAGACTCAGCTAATACCTTAAACATGGGTTGTTTCTCCAGAACCTCGGGATCAGTTAAAGCTAACTTGTTGCAAGGTATTCCTCCATTTAAAGCCCACATCTTAGCTCCTTCTGGACCGGTAAGCCACTCAATAAACTTGTAGGCACCCAATGGATTAGGGGCATTCGCCGGGATTATCCATCCCCCTTGACTGACCTGAACAGCACGGTATTTTATCTTACCCTCAATTTCCCTTCCTGGAACTACCGTATAATTGAATAAGCGTTTTCCATCTTTCCACAATCCTGGGCTTCTTGCAGGATCATTAAATTCAGCTACGGCAGCCATCCATTGAATAGCCATAGCTGTATGACCTCCCCCAAATGCAGCACTTACCTCTGGATATCCCCAGGTTGGAACATCAGGGGAAACCACGTGTCATTTTCTCAAAAGATTGGTATAAAAGGTAAATCCCGCTACTGCATCAGACTTATTAACCACTACCTCAAAGGTTTCCGGATCTATAATTTTACCACCTTGATAGCCGTAGAGAAAGGTGGCAATTTCCAGCAGGCTTCGGTTCGTTTACCCTCAAGTGTTGTCCCATAAAAATCCTCTTCAAGTATTTTACCGGCAAGTCTTTCGTCTTTTTTCCTGGTAAAAAATCTGGCTACGTCAAGATATTCCTTCCAAGTTTCGGGAACTTTTAAATCATAGCCATATTTTGCTTTGAAAGCCGCTCTCTCCTCAGGATGGTTAAAAAGATCGGTCCTCCAGAATAAAAATTGACAATCCCCTTCTGAAGGAAAACCATAAATTTTGCCATCCACAGTAAGGTCATCAATTGGGGATCTAAGATTATCTATGCTAAACCATGGTGCTACAACATTTGGATCTTTAATAAAATCATTGAGAGGGGGAAGAAGTCCTGCTTTGGCGTATCCACCGGTCCATGCCTTATCCACATAAGAGATATCATACCTTCCTTTTTTTGCCATAAGAACGGTAGTGGTTTTCTCACGGAGTGTCTCCCGGGCAATTTCTTCTATAAACACTTTTCCCCTGTTTTCTGTTCATAATACCTTGTATACTTTACCAGATTATCATGTTCTGGGCCACTCTACACTGAAACAGTTATGGGTCCGATTTTCTCCTCAGCCACAGCTCCAAAAATGAATCCTAAGGTCACTGCTAAGATTAATCCTGCTAAAACCATTATCTTTAAGAAATTTTTGTTTATCCTTATCTTTGGCCTCCTGATGATGAGTGAAATTACAGGCTCTTATAAATTGGTTTTTCTCACCTCCCCTTTTCATTTTTGACTTACCTGCCACTTGAGTCAAAGATCCACTCTAAACTGGATGGATTCTATCCTATTTGATATAGCCACTCTGCTTCATTATTTCAATCCATTTTTGCTGAGCAATATCCAGTGCCTCATCTGCCGTCTTCGCGCCGATGAGAGCCTCCGATAAGTACAAAACCAGTGAGTCGTAAAGCGCATGGTAAGCCTTGATCTTCATGGGTGGCTGTGCTCTAGGAGCAACCTGTTCGTATACGGAAAGATAGGGAAATCTGGCTATCAATTCCGGGTCTTTGAGAACGGAGATTCTAGTTGGTGTTGATCCTAATCGAACAAGTTCTCTCTGAACCTCCTTACCAGTGGCCCAAGACACAAACTTGAAAGCCGCTTCTTTATGTCTGGAGTTAGCATTGATTGCCCATCCATAGCCACCAAAGGCAGTAGGACCATTTCCAGGTAGCGGAGCATAGGCCCACTTTCCAACGACTTTGGAAGCAGCAGGATCATTGAGGGCAGCTGTCCAGTCAGAGAAGATCACCTCAACGCCCACATTACCCTGTTGGAAGGCGGTGGCCGATTCTGTCCAAGTATAAGAGAGAGTTCCTGGAGGGGCATAGGGAACCAGAGACTTCAAGAATCTCAACGCTGCTTTGGCCTGCGAGCTGTTGATTGCCGGATAGAGATTCTCCTCGAACAATTTTCCACCAAACCCCCAGAGAAAATTAAGATATTCATAGAACAGTGCCTCGTGACGTGCACCCATAATAGACGTTCCATAAATCACGGGGGGATTGTGCAACTTTTTAATTACATCGAAGTATCCGCCGTATTCGGTCCAGCTCCTAGGCACAGAAAGCCCCTTCCTTTCAAAAAGATCTGTGCGGTAGACCATCACCATAAGGCATCCTTCAAAGGGGAGAGCGTAGAGTTTCCCCTCGTAAGAGAAGTTCTCCAGCAGACTTTGAGGGAAATCATTCAAGTCAAGTCCACTTTTCTTTACAAAATCATCAAAAGACTCAATACCTTTGAGAGTGGTGTATCTGCCCAAGTAGGTGGCTTCAATCCAAAAAACATCATAGGCTCCCATCTTGGTTCTCAAATCAAGGGTTTCCTTCTCCATCATGCTCTCGTATGAAACCGACTCCACGGTAACCTTGATCCCGGTCTGTTTCTCAAATTTGGGGATCATCTCAATCATCTTCTCCACAGTGGGAGTAGGAGAAACCAGGAACACAATATTCTCCCCCGCAGAACACACAGAGAAAGACCCACCTGCCAGCAGCAAAAGTACTGACAGGGCAATGATACAGTAACCTTTCAACTTTCTGAGAAATAGCATCTTTAACCTCCTCTAATAAAATATAAGTTTTTAACTTCTTCTGTGTCTGCCCGGGATTAATCATAGAACTACCCGGGTACCTTCACCTCATTCAGGAAAACATGCTGCGAAAGCTTTTCCATCACCTCCTTTTCACTGATGTTATTTGATAGCTCCCAGAGTGAGACCTCTAACCAGCCACTTCTGAACCAGAATGGAAAAAATGAAGATGGGGATAACCCCCGCAAAAGAACTGGCGGCAATCTCCCCCCAGAAGGTTCCCCAGGGAGTCTCCAGCTGCCCCACCGCTACTGGCAGAGTTTTTGTCCTGAATCCAGACAGGATGAGAGCAAAAGGAAAGTCATTCCAGGAAAAGATGATGCAAAAAATGGCTGTAGCCACCAGGCCCGGTGCTGCCAGGGGGAGTGTAATACGCGTAAAGGCAGAGAGGAAAGAGCACCCATCAATCCAGGCGTACTCCTCAAGTTCCTTAGGAATTTCCTTAAAGAAACCGCGCATCATCCAGCAGGCAAAAGCTGTGTTGAACGTAGAATGAGTTAAAATAAGTATAACATAAGTGTCCAAGAGACCAAGGTTCGCTGCCGCTACGTAGATAGGGAGTGCAATGACTATAGCCGGCACCATATAAGCAAAAAGAACTCCAAAAAAGATGAGATTTTTCCCGTGAAACTGGAATCGTTCCAAGGCATAGCCTGTCAGAGAACCAATAGCAAGGGAAATTACCGTTGACACCGCCGCTACAATTCCACTGTTCCAGAAAAAATGGATAAATCTCTTCTTGAAAAGGACATTACTGTAGTTGTGAAAACTGGGGGTAAAAGTCCATTTGGGTGGAAGAGTCCAGGCGTCAACGTGGGTCTTCAAAGAAGTAAGAAAAGTCCAGATAATAGGAATGAGAAACAGAAAAAGTATTGCTACTATGGCAAGATAGACTAATGTTTTCCTGACCATCATTAACTTAAATTCTTTCTTTTTCAATTTGCCTAAAGAGAAAAACACAGATCGTGACCACAATTATTAGAAGCGTAACCACCTGAGACGATCCATAACCCATGTTAAAATTCTTGAAGTTGATTTTATAGGCAAACAGATGCGCCGTCTCCGTAGCCATTCCGGGCCCTCCCCCAGTAATGACATACACAATATCCAGAACCCTTACGGCATCCACAATTCTTATAAGTAAAGCCACCGAAATTACCGGAGCCAGCATGGGGATCGTTATGAACCTAAAGGTCTGCCAACCAGAGGCACCATCCACCCTGGCAGCCTCAAAGGGTTCTCTGGGAAGAGCTGTTAACCCGGCGAGCAATATCAGCGAGACAAAGGGCGTCCATTCCCATATATCGGTAGCAACAATGCACAGCAAGGCCAGAAGAGGATCGGTCAGGAGTACCTTATTACCTAAAAGACCCTTAGGTCCCAGAAGACCAATCTGCCTCAGCATGTAGCTGATGATACCATATTCATTGTTATACATATACCTCCCTATCAAACCCACGGCTACAGGCATCATCGTGGTTGGTAGAATTAAAAGGGAAATGATTACCTTTTTGGGTTTGATCTCGCGGTTCAATAAAAGAGCGATACCCAACCCAAATAAGAACTCAACAGATACGGCCATTATCGTGAAAAACGCCGTATTTCTGCTGGTGACCCAGAAGCGAATGTCCCTGAACAAAGCGATGTAATTCTGGAGTCCTATGAATTTCTTGGGTATGCTAGGATCAGCAAAGTTAAACCGAAAGACACTGTTCACAAAAAGAGTGATAATAGAATACCCGACCATTACTGCCAAGAGGATCGCTCCTGGAAGCATAAAGAAAAGGGCGACTCTACCTCTTCTCACCAATAGTTACACCTCACTTTTTGTTCGTACCAATCAGTTTTTCACGAATAGATATCTTCCTGTTTCCAATTCGGTTATGTTTTCTTTTATCTTCACTATGGCCTTAATAATATCATCCAGATCCTCTCTGGTTCCCAGAAGAACCTGGTGCATAAAAACAGCTATTTGAGAGGCGATTTCTTTAGTTTTAGGACATCCCATATCTTTGAAAGGATATTTTTTCTCCTTAAACATGGGAACATCAGGAATAGGGATGTAGGTAACCTCAGCAGGGATACCCTCTGCTCTTAAGGCTTTAACGAATAGATCTCTTGAGATACCTTTAAACTCTTTGGGTTGATAAAGAAACACATAGTAATAATAAGAGTGACACTCTGTTTGAGAGGAAAAATCTCTGGGGTGTGAAATCCCGGGGATTTCAGATATTCTTTCCGTAAGATATCTGGCATTTTCTTCTCTTCTTTCTATCTGATCCTGCAGTCTCTCCAGTTGAGCAAGAAGAATAGCTGCCTGGAATTCCGATAATCTATAGTTCCAGCCCAGTTTAAAGTGCTCATACCAGGGACGATTTTCATGTCTACCACAACTTCTTAAAGATCTTGTCTCTCTCCAGATTTTCTCATCATTGGTAGTAATAACGCCACCTTCCCCTGAGGTCATGACTTTACTTTCCTGAAAACTAAAGCAACCTGTATCTCCAAAGGAACCCGCTTTTTTACCAAAACGCATAGCTCCCGCAGCATGAGCTGCGTCTTCTATCACTTTAAGATTGTGCTCTTTGGCAATCTGTATAATCTCTGGCATATTGGCAATTTGCCCGGCAAAATGAACAGGAATAACTGCTTTTGTCTTTTTTGTAATAGCCTCTTTTATCTTTACCGGATCTATACAGAGAGTTTCAGGTTCAATATCAACAACTACCGGAATTGCACCTACCTGTAGGACTGCTGTTGCTGTAGCAACAAAGGTATAGGCTGGAATTATTATTTCATCTCCTTCACCAATTCCCAAAGCCTTGAGACTAACCTCAAGAGCAGCAGCTCCACTTGATACTGCCGAGGCAAATTTTACTCCATGAAAAGAGGCAAATTTCTCTTCAAATTCCCAGACTCTGGTTCCAGGTTCTGAGCCCATCATACCCGGGAACCATCTTTTACTATCTAAAACCTTTTTTAAATTATCTATTTCTACCTCGTCAAACTGAGGCCAGCCAGTGAAGGGTTTTTTTCTTACCGGTTCTCCTCCCAGTAAAGCAAGTTTACCCATTTACTCCTCCTCTTAGATAGAACTGACAAAATCTACTACTTCTTTTATCACCTTGGCATCTTTAATTTCATTGATGATACTATAAGGTAACCCTTCCTCTTTAACATAATTTCTTAAAAGATTAAGAGATTTAAGCACTTCTTCCCTGCTACTGTCTATTTCCTCAGGCTTAAAATGAACACCTACTTCTTTTAAAATTCTAATTATTTTTTCAGGTTCATTTTTCTGAAGATAAGACATTATCACAACACCAAGGCATACAAGCTCACCATGAAGGAAATGCTTGCCAGTAAGATACTCCATATTGTAGGCAAAAAAATGTTCTGAGCCTTCTTCTGGACGGCTATTTCCAAATTCCCAGCAAAGCTTATTAGCTTTAAGAAAAAGATCCATAAGAAGTTTGATTCCTCTGTTGGTAACTTCTCTGATCTCTTTAAGATTATTTTCAACAGTTAATAATAATTCCTTAGCCTTCTGTGCAATCTTTTCATCATACTTTTCTTTTCCTCTCCGAAAAGCTATCTCCCAGTCAAAAAGAGCGGTATGGATGGAGATAATATCTCCTATACCGGACCTATTTAATCTGAGAGGTGCCTTCTTAATTAGAGAAAAATCAATTAAGATCTTTTCCGGTAAAATATTGCCAATATAACGCACTCTTCCGTTCTTGCGAATAGCTACCTCTTTTGTTACCGGTGCATCTACTGATACTATTGAAGGTACAGTTATGAGAGGTAAATTTCTTTTCCAGCCAACATATTTGGCAAAGTCAATAGCCGAGCCTCCTCCTATTCCAATAACGAAACTTACTTCAGGAATGCTTTTCTCAAGTTTTCTTATTTTTTCCTCTTCCATACTCTCCACAAAAATTACTTTTTTAGGAGAGACATCAATTTTATCTTTAATCAGTGCCCAGGGTTCAGGCATAGTAGAGATAAAAAAAGAACCTTTATTCTTGAGACTATTTTCTATAATCCCTTCACCGTACTCGATTTTAATTTTTTCCATAAGAATTGCCTCAAATGAAATCAGTGTACTACTCGACTGTAGATAGAAGGGGGTGTTACCGCCAGCACGAGAATCAGCTTTCCTTCCCCTGCGTTCATAAAGTTATGAGGTCTTGAACATTTGAAGTAAAGGCTATCTCCTTCTCCTAAAATATATTCTCGATCTTCTATACAAACTTTGAGTTTTCCTCGAATCACATACACACATTCTTCTCCCTCATGGGTAACCTGAGATTTCTGACCCTTACCTTCTTCTATCTGAGCCAGAAGAAATTCGATGTTACTATTTATTATGGGAGACAGTGGTTCATATACAATTTCAGCTTCGGGGAACATAACTTTACTTCTTTTTCCTCTCTTGGTGAGTACTTCTTCACTACTTTTTTTCTCTTCCACAAAAAGAGACATAATGGGAACACCTAAGGCCTTGGTAATTTTAGTAAGGGTATCCAGGGAAGGGTTATTAAGACCTCTTTCTATCTGACTTAACCCACTTATAGTAATTCCAGTTAATTTAGATAACTCCCCGAGGGTTAGTTTTTTTGACTGCCTGATTTTCCTTATTTTATCACCTACATTCATTTCATTTTTGCTTTAATATATAAACTTTTGCTTTAATATACACCATAGCTTAAAAAAGTCAAGACTAAAAAAGATATTTTATTTTACACCAAACAGGCAACAAACCGCACATATTTTTTAAATACTTGTAAAAAATGTCAAGTAAAATATGTTTTCACAAAAATTCAGAACAGGGAGGTTCACTAAATTTTCTATGATTCAAGCTGGAGGGCAAAAAAATTCAGACCCTGGAGTGTTAAGTTAGGATTAACTTCTTTTATCTTTTCGCATTCATCAGCTAAAAGTTTTGCCCATCCTCCAGTTGCAATAACCTCAACCTGCTGGTCCATTTCTTTTTCTATTCTATCTATTATTTCTTTAACCATCCCTAAAAAACCATAAAACAAACCAGAAACAAGATTTTCAGCAGTATTTTTTCCAATTACCCGAGAAGGCTTTATTAATTCTACCGGAAAAAGCTTCTCTGCCTTTTGCCAGAGACTCTCCGAAGTAGCACGAATTCCGGGTGCAATAACACCACCCAGATATTCTCCGTGCTCAGAAATTACATCAAAAGTTGTAGCGGTACCAAAATCCACAATCACCACAGGCAAATGGTACATCCTGACAGCTGCCAGGGCGTTAGCTATCCTGTCTGCGCCAACTTCCTCTGGATTATCACAAAGCACAGGAATCCCGGCAGATTTAGCATTTATTTCTACCGGCTCTTTTCCGAAATACCGAGGTATCGCTTTTTTCAAAGGAGTGAGAGCTGTATAGGCAACAGCTGAAATGGCAACTTTTTCAAGCTTTATGGTAGATGCGGGATATCTTTCAAGCCAATTTTTTAACATTATCCCCCATTCATCAGATTCCTTTTGAGGGCGAGTTGAAAAATTACCTTTTAAAAGAAGATTCTCTTCCTTAAAAAGGCCCACCTTAACCACAGTATTTCCAATATCAATCACTAAATTCATTTTCTCTCATCAGTGAATCAATCAAATAGGTCTGCTCCGGAGTTAATATTTCTTTGGAGCCTGTCTGGGTTTCTACTACTAAATTACCCCTCTCATCAATTCCCTGAATACAACCGGTTATTTCCTTTTCAAAGGTAACAAATCTTATTGGTTTTCCCAAAAACGGGAAAAATTCCTCTATTTTTTGTTTAATCACAAGTCCACTGTTCTTGGGAAAAAGGTAAATTTCCTCTAACTTTTCAAGAAGACAATTCAAGAAGGAAGCAGGAGAAATTTTTCTTCTCGTTTCTAAAAAAATAGAGGTAGCTGTACCCTTAAGAAAGGAAGGAAAACTTTCTATGTTGAGGTTCACACCTATTCCTAAGATGACAAAATCCGGTTTTCCTCCATTTAATTTAACCTTACACATTGCACCTGCAATTTTTTTTCCTTTAATTGCGGCATCATTGGGCCAGCAAAAATAAGCAGGACAATCAGGAAGCATTTCACAAACGGCTTCAACAACCGCCAGAGCACCAATTAAAGGATAAATTCTGGCATTTTCAATTGAAGAGATTGAAGGACGTAAAACCAGGGAAAACCAGAGTCCTCCTGGAGGAGAAAACCACTTTCTACCCCTACTTCCCTGACCTTTGAGCTGCTTTTCGGCAATAACCAGAACTCCTTCTGCTGCTCCTTCCTGAGCAAGAGAAAAAGCAATATCATTGGTAGAATCAACAGTAGAAAAATAGTGAACTTTTTTACCAAGCATCTTTAACCTTTCTGACATTTTTTTGTGATTCTTTTAACAAAGTGAATCCTTTCAAAATTTGCTCTGTTTCTTGCCTGTCCTGCTCGAGCCTCCTGGCAAGATGCGAAGGTGAAGGAAATGCCTGTATATCACGAATTTTTTTTACTAAACTTACTTTTAGAGTTTCACCATAGAGTTCTCCTTCAAAACCTATTATATGAACCTCTATCCCCGGGGAAAAATCATCAAAAGTTGGCTTGTTACCCACATTAACAGTAGCCTCATAAATCTTATTTTTAACCTCACAACTTCCTGCATAAACTCCACTTGAGGGAAGCAACTTGTCAGAGTGAGGTAACAGATTAGCAGTAGGAAATCCAATTTGCCTACCTCTTCCTTTACCGGGGATTACCTTTCCCCAGATTGTAGGTGGTCGACCCATTCCCGCAGCAACCTTCTCAACTTTTCCATTTTCTAACCAGGCCCTCAAAACAGAACTACTTATTTTTTGATTTTCCATTTTTACAGGAGCTACAACCTCCAGTTCAAAATCAAGTTTGGATCGTATTTTCTTTAAAAAGGTAACATTTCCTTTTCTCTTGTGTCCAAAGGTAAAGTCATTTCCGACCAGGATCTCTTTTATAAAAAAATGCTCGTTTAGCTTTTCTAAAAATTTATCGGGAGAAAGGCTGGCAAAATCGTGATCAAAGGTAAACACCTGTATTACATCTATACCAAGACTACCAAAAATTTCCTTTTTTTCTTCCCAACAGGTTAAAAGTTTCACCTTATAGGAGGAAAAAAGCTCGGATGGATGCCGATCAAAAGTAACAACACAGGAGTAAATATTACTTGATCTGGCTTTCTCTACCACTTTTCTTATTATTCTCTGGTGACCCAGATGAACTCCATCAAAAAAACCTATGGTTAAAATGCAAGGAACTTTCTCTCCTTGGAAGTTTTTTCTGATTATCATTTCTGATCGGTTTATGAAGGTAAAGGATTTTAGATTAATACTCTAAGATATTTAAACCCTATCTGGTCTTTCACAAAGTGAGATCGACTCTGACAGCTCTTTGCGATAGCCAAAAGTCGATCATCCAGAGAACAGACTCTCACTCTGTCACCCTTTTCTAAATTATCAGGAAGGTGCAAAAAGTGATCAAGGTAAAGAGGTCTACCCCACTTTATAATTTTCTCCACATTTTTCTTGACAACAACTTTGGGGAAATGAGGTAAAGCCTCACTGAGTGGATATAAGATTTTTTCCACCTGTCCTCTTTCTTTAATAAGCTCAACTTCTTTTGTATCTTTAGCCTCAGATAGACGAAAAGGACCTACTTTTATTCGACACAAATACTTCTGATAGGCACCATATCCCAAGATCTCACCGATATCCCTGCACAGGCTTCTAATATAAGTTCCTTTTGAACAACAAAGTTCGAAATCAACTTCCGGATGAACTCCTGGATTAAAATTCAGCAGCTTAAATTCGTATATTTCTACCTCTCTTGGAGGTGGTTCAACCTTAACCCCACTTCTGGCCAGCTGATAAAGACGCCTTCCCTGCCAGTGAATGGCAGAGTAAGCAGGCGGGGTCTGTAAAATTTTCCCTTTAAATTTCTCAAAGACCTCTTCCACCTGTTTTTGGGTTAGGCAAGAAGCATCCACTTCTCTTACAACCTCGCCTTCTTCGTCCAGAGTACTGGTGGTAACTCCAAAAACCATTGTACCTCGATAAGTCTTATCAAGTTCCTGCAAGAAGGGGGTAAGTTTTGTTGCTTTTCCCATACAAACAGGAAGCAATCCCTCCGCTACCGGATCTAAAGTGCCCACATGCCCAACCTTTTCCACTTTAAGTATTTTTCTTACCCTCTTTACTATATCGTGAGAGGTCATTCCCTTAGGTTTTTTGATTAAAAGCAAGCCATCCATTTTAAGATTGACTAAAATATTTCTTTCTTACAATCAATTATCAGGATTTCCTTCTCCTTTTTTAAAAAATCTAAAATCTTATCCAGAACTTTACTGGAATAGGCCGTATCCGACGACAAAAAAGCTATACCAAGCTGGGCACGTTGCCAGAGGGTATGATTCCCGACTTCGGCAACGGAAACATTAAAATTGTTACGAATACGGGAAATTAGACTTTTTAAGACCCTTCTTTTATCTTTTAATGAATTACATGCAAAAAGACGAATATCTACCTCTAATACACCTATTATCATTCTAAAGCAGGACTGAACATAAATACCGGTTTATTATCTTCCTATCTCACCTTCCGGTACTGACAGACCTCTATGAGATCCCCTTTTTGAATGTCCTCTACTCCTTCTATTTTAACTCCGCATTCGAGTCCCGCAGATACCTCATTTACATCCCGGTCAAATCTCTTCAGACTAATAACTGTCCCCTCTGCTACAACTTTATCTTGCCTTAATACTTTTGCCTTAGCCCCCCGAACCACTCTTCCCTCCCTAACAAAACACCCTGCTACCATACCAATACGGGGAATTTTGAAAGTATCCCTTATTTCAGCCTTTGCTATAACCTCCTCGGTGTAAACAGGTTCAAGCATTCCTTTAAGGGCCATCTTAACATCATCAATAATATCATAGATTATTTCATACTCTCTTATCTGAACCTGCTCCTGATTGGCAAGGGACTGAATTTCCGGTGGCACATCTACATTAAAACCAATTATTACAGCTCTGGAGGTGGAAGCAAGAAGAATATCAGACTTTTTAACCTCTCCTATTCCCTGAGACAGAATTTCAACCTTGATATTTTCATCTCCCATTTTCGTTAAAGTATCAGCTACAGCCTTTAAAGAACCTTGAGAATCAGCCTTTAAGATAAAGTTAAGAGTCTTAACTTCCCTTTCCTGTCTACCAAAAAGACTCTCCAGAGTAACTGTTTCTTTTCTTCGCAGAACTCTTGCCCGGACTTTTTCTCTGGCTTCTTCAGCCATGCGACGAGCCACTCGTTCGTTCTCTACTCTGCTAAAGATCGTTCCAGGTGTAGCAACATCAGAAAGACCCAGAACCTGGACAGGAGTAGAAGGACCCGCTTCTTTTAATTTTTCTCCCTTCCAGTTAATCAAAGCTCTCACCCTGCCATAAACCTCACCACCAACTATTATATCCCCGATCTTTAGAGTACCCTGCTTTACAATTAAGGTAGCAACGGGGCCTTTATATCTATCTATTCCACTTTCTATCACCACAGCCTCCAGTTTTCCCCTGGGATCAGCCGATAATTCCATGATCTCTGCTTGAAGCAGAATCATCTCTAAAAGCTCATCCAGACCTTTTTTCTTTAATGCTGATACTTCAACGCAAATTGTCTCTCCTCCCCACTCCTCAGGTGTAAGGTCGTACTTGGTTAGCTGCCTTTTGATTTTCTCAGGCTGAGCATTTTCTTTATCTATCTTATTAATAGCAACTATTATGGGAACTTTTGCTGCTCGAGCATGATCTATAGCTTCTTCAGTTTGAGGCATAACCCCATCATCAGCGGCAACAACCAAAACGGCAATATCTGTTACCCGGGCTCCTTGCGCTCTCATAGCTGTGAAAGCTTCATGGCCCGGGGTATCAATAAACACTATTCTTTTATCCTGGTAGTAAATCTCCGATGCACCGATTTTCTGAGTGATACCTCCCACCTCTTCCCTGGCTACCTGGGTATTTCGAATTGCATCTAATAAAGTGGTTTTCCCATGATCTACATGTCCCAAAACAGTAACAACAGGGTCTCGAGGGGGAAGTTTTTTTTCCGGAGCCTTTATCAACCCTTCCCTGACAAGTTCTTCGATTTCCTTAATTTCCCCAGAGGTCAAACTGCTGAGATTGGTCTTCCCCTTTATACCCCACTGATTCAAAACATCCAGTAACTGTCTTGTGGAAATCTTAAGTTTTTTTGCTAATTGATAAACTCGCATTTTTTCCTGGAACTATTTTTTGATTAATTCTTGAGCTTTCTTCAGTATTTTTTCAGCCAATTTTGGACCTATCCCTTCAACTTTAGCCAAATTATCCAGGCCCCCTCTCACAATATCCTTTAAAGTTAAAAATCCATGCTCTTTCAAAGTCATAATAGTCTTTTCGCCCACTCCTGGTAATCCTTTTAGAAGAGCTGTCTCCTTTTCTATCTGTCCTAAAGAACGAATGTCTATCTGCCAGCCAGTTAGTTTAGCCACTAACTTTACATTTTCTCCATTTGTACCTATGGTTAAAGAAAGCTGATCATCAGCAACTATTACTTTTGCCTCTTTTTTCTGAGGATTCACCTTAACTTCGTGAATTTCAGCTGGTTTCAGGGCGTTTTTTATAAATTCGGCAGGATCGGTACTGTATTTAATTATATCTATTTTCTCGTTTCCTATTTCTTTTAATATAGACTTTATCCGTGAACCTCTTAATCCTACACAGGCACCCACTGGATCGATCTTTTCGTCTTTAGATTCTACCACAACTTTTGCCCTGCGGCCCGGGTCCCTTTTAATCTGTCTTATTTTTACTATACCTTCCTCAATTTCTGGAACTTCCATTTCAAAAAGACGGCGTAAAAAATTGGGATGAGTTTGAGAAAGAACAATATGAGGCCCTTTTGGCTCACGGGTAACACGCATCACATAAGCAAGAAGCCTTTCCCCCTGTCTGTAGGTCTTGTTGGGTAAGGTTTCCTTTTCAGGGAGAACACCTTCCACTTTACCCAGATCAACCAGAATAAACCGATCCGATTTGTAACGAACAGTCCCGCTTATAAGCTCTCCCTCTTTTTTCTTAAATTCCTGGTAAAGTTTATCTTTTTCTCTTTCGGCAATCTGCTGCATCATAACATATTTGCCAGTACTGGCAGCAATTCTGCTGAAATCAAGTGGATTTACCTCAACTTCCACATCTTCACCTATCCTGACATCAGGATTTATCTTACGAGCTTCTTCAAGTGAAATTTCCCGAGCTGAATCCTTTACCTGGTCAACCACCAGTTTTTCAACGAGAACTTTCAGTTCCCCTTTTGTCTCGTCAAGAAGAACTCTTAAACTGCGAGGGGGTCGTGAATATTTCTTTTTATAAGCAGAATAAAGGGCCTCTTTTATTCCCTCAAGTAAAGTTGCTTGAGAGATACCCCTTTCTCTTTCTATGGATTCCATTAAAGAAATTAATTCCTTGCTTTCCATATTAAATCAACTCCTTTAGTGCCTGAAGAAGCTGACCGCTGTTTACCTTTATTTTTTCTCCAGAAGCTCGTTTTTTTATTTCAATCTTATTTTCTTTTAAAAAAGCATTGCCCACAATAACTTTTAGCGGAATACCCATAAGATCAGAATCTTTAAATTTCACCCCGGCTGAAACATCCCGGTCATCCCACATAACATCCTGAAAGTTCTCTTTTAGCTCAAGATAAATCTTTTCAGAACTCCCAAAAACCCTTTCATTGGTAGGAATAATTACAGCTAAAAAAGGAGCTACTTCTTTTGGCCAGATAATTCCCTCTTTGTCATTGTTCTGTTCAATAATAGCTGCGGGTAAACGAGAGATACCTATACCATAACAACCCATTAAAAATGGATGCGCTTTTCCTTCCTGATCTAAAAAAGAAGCTCCCAGTGTCTTAGAGTACTTCTGACCAAGTTGAAAGAGATGCCCAATTTCTATCCCTCTCCTAATCTGTAATGGATTTCGGCAAATGTAGCATTTCTCTCCCGGCGAAACGTATCTCACATCACCAACCATAGTGGGGAAGAAATCTCTTCCGGGATTAACATTGAGAAGATGCGTATCTTTTTTATTAGCTCCGGCAACAAAGTTTTTACCTCTCATTACCAGCTCATCAGCTACAAGATACACCTTGTCCAGATTCACCGGACCAAGAAATCCAGGCTCAATTCCCACCTCACTTTTTACAAGTTTATCTGAAGCCAGGTTAAGTTTTTTAACCTCAAGAATTTTTTTTAACTTTTCTTCATTTACATCATGATCACCTCTTATCAAAACACCAACAAACCCTTTTTCTGTCTCGTAAACAAGGGTCTTTAAAAGTCTAGATGGAGAACAACGCAAAAAACTGCAAAGTTGGTCAATGGTTCTTATTCCAGGAGTTTTAATTTCCTGAATTTCTCCCATCTTTTCCTGATCTTCTTTGAGTTCAACAAAGGACTTTGCCCTTTCCGGCTTTGCAGCATAGCCACAGTTTTCGCATTCTATCAATTTATCCTCTCCCGAACCGCAGGGAGCTATAAACTCATGGGAAACATCGCCTCCTATAGGTCCACTTTCTGCCTCCACTATTTTATACCTCAGTCCACAGCGTGAAAATATATTTTTGTAGGCTAACATCATTCTCTCGTAAACTTCCTGCATTTGTCCGGTATTCTGACAAAAACTGTAAGCGTCTTTCATCAAAAACTCTCTTGCTCTTACCACACCTCCTCGGGGTCTGAGTTCGTCTCTGAATTTTATCTGAATCTGATATACTACCACTGGCAACTTTTTATAGGAATTTAAAATCTCTCCCCCAATTTTAGTGATAAGTTCTTCGTGAGTCGGAGAAAGAACAAACCAGCCTCCCTTACGGTCCTGGAAACGCAAAAGTTCCTCTCCGTACTCTTCCCATCTTCCACTTTCTTTCCATAATCCAGCCGGTTGAACAAAAGGCAAAAGAAGTTGCTGGGCCCCGGTTTTGTCCATTTCTTCTTCTACTATGGATATGATTTTACTGATCACACGATAACCCATGGGTAAAAACGCATAAACTCCTGAAGCTACCGGTTTTATGAACCCACCTCGGAGCATCAGCCTGTGACTTACCAGCTCTGCCTCTGCTGGAGTTTCTTTACTGGTAAAAAATAAGCAATGCGAAAGTTTCATCTTACCTCCGTATAATTTTCTTTCCTAATAATATTAATTTAAATTGTTACTGTCAATACTTGTAACCCTGAAATTGGGGCAATTCTCCTGTATAAATATAAACTCCAGTGTATCGTTGCAGGAAGTGTGGTAGCAGAGGTCTTATAAGTGAAGATTTCTCAGGAAACTCAGGATAAGATAAGTCCGGTATGAGGTAATCTTGAAAAATTCAAAATAAACTCAACTGATCATTTTCTCTATCCTGCTCTTTATCAAAAATCTTGACCTGTCCGTACACTCCATCATACCCACAGGTTATTTTTACCTTACCTTCCCGAACTCGACTTATTCCCTCTATTACCTTTTCCGGAACAAATCCATAAAATTCTTTTAAAGAAACTTCCAGTAAAGCTTTTATCTCACCCTGATACTCATTTACAATCCGGTCATAAATTTGCTTAACCAATTTACTTTCAGGCTTGGTATTAACTGCTTCAGCTATTATTTCCTTTAGTGGAACCATCCTTTTAAAAGGTATTGTTGAAGGTGGAACTACTTTCTCCGGTCTGTCAGCTAACATTTTCACACGATGTAAAACTCCTATAGTTAATTTCTCTCCACATTTTGGGCAAATATTTCCTCTTTTAACAGATTCTTCAGGAGGAAAAGAAACCTGGCATTTCCTGTGACCATCCCAGTGATATTTTCCCTCTTGAGGAAAAAACTCCAGAGTGTATAAAAATTTACTCCTATCTTTCTCCATCAAGACTTTTCTTAGCTTTTCGTAATCAAGCATATTAGAGAAAACATTAGCTTCTCTACCCAGTTTTTGAGGTGAATGGGCATCAGAATTAGAAACAAGAACAAATCTATCCAGTGAGGAAACCTGCCAGTTCATAGCAGGATCAGAACTTAAACCGGTTTCCAGGGCAATGATAAAATCAGCTACATCTTCAAAACATTCCTCTATACTATCAAATCCAGAATTGGAACCAAAAAGGGAAAACCAGGGAGTCCAGATATGTGCCGGGATAACCATCACCCTTTCGTCTACATCCATTAATATTTTTACCAGCTCGTCGGCTTTCAATTTTAGAGTGGGACGCCCATCAGCGTAAAGGTCACCAAATCTTTCCAGCTTTTTGTTTATTTTTTCTACAATATCAAAATCTGGAGCCAGCAGGATGTTGTGAATTTTCCTCATTTTCCCATTTTTATAAAACACATTACTCACCTCAGCGGTCAGCAAAAAAAGCGTTTTTCCGTATTTAAACAAACCTGCCCCACAGGGAGAAAGATGTTCCTTCAGGTGGTTAAGCCAGAAAGGATGAGTAAAATCCCCTGTTCCTACAAGATTTACCCCTTTTATCCGGGCAGCCTTGTCCAGGTTGGGAATATTCATATCCCGGGAGGTAGCTCTACTATACCTTGAATGTATGTGCAGATCAGCTATAAAGGACATAATCAAACCTTTACTACATAAAGAGGAACAAGTTTAACTATAATTTCTGCCATATTAAGTTCCATAAGTTTCAAAAGAACCTCTTTCCCTCTGTATTTATAAGGAATATCTCTTGTATCACAGATAATTTGCTTTCCCCTATCGTTGGCTACATCTGCTTTAAAAAATCTCTTCTTTTCTATCTCAAAAATTTCCTCTACTTCCAAAAGGTCAGGAAAGGTATATCCACCCCCATGAGGGATTATGTTTGCATTTTTCAGTCTATCATAAACTCCTAATTTAGTTGCTCGTTCCTTAAATCCCAGAGCCTGAATCACCTCTGGTCTTAAATTAGGCTTGCCCTTTAAAAGATAAGCTGGCAGATCCGATCTCAAAGTTAAAGGGTAAAGTTTATTCAGGTCATCAATATAATGGCATCCCAGCAGAATCTCATTAAAGTTTAGAAGCCTTTGGTGATTTTCATTGAAGATGACTTCAAATTCCCCGAATAGTCTTTCAGCCACAAATTCTCTTTTTTTCCTGGAAAAATCGTCAGCAAACTGATACAACTCAAAATACCGCCGTGCTTTTTCTCCTTCCAACAGGTAAAGTAAACCAAAAGGGGTATTTACCTTCCGGGCAGCCTCCATTAACAAAGGTGATCTATCCCAGTAAAGTCCCCATCCCCGGGGACTTTTTTCCTTCAATTCAGTAGCTGAACTGTGAATTATAAAAATGTAAGGGAGCAGTTTTACTTCTCTTCGTGGTTTAACAGAAAATATGTCAATAAAATGGTTGCCCTTGCTGAAATCCCATTTAATCTCTATACCATCAATCTTATGAGGCGTATTCTGAAACTTATTGATCCGTTCCAGCAGGGTCTTTTCATCGGGAAATTTTTCCAGGCCTCCCACCAGCATTCCACAGGCATTTGGTTTGGTGTCTAAAATAATCACCTCATCTTTTCCTTCTCCCCAGGATATCTTACCTCCATATCCAAATCCACTCATCCAGCGAGTTGTATTTCGTGTAATAGTCATATCAGGTGTGGCAATGAAAGTAGCAAGAGGGAAAAATCCCGCTTCTCTTTGCCAGTAATGAATTTTGGCCAGGCCATACCTCATATTATACCTACAGAGCTTACTTCCGCTATCACCAAGACCTGTGGAAAATATGTGGTCTTCTGCCTCCTTTAACAGTTCCTCACGATCCATATCTTTTCCTTATTTTGTTACCAGATGAGGCCGGGGTAGTTCTATTTCCTCAATCTCCTTCAACCTTTTCTTCATATCCTCTCTTAACTTTTTGAGAAACAAAACTGTTTCCTCGTGAGCCTTACGCCCAATTTCTCTACTTTCCTCAAAGATCAGTTTGTCGTAATCCTGACTTCTCTTAGCAATTACCATTTCGATTATCTCTTCCAGGGAGCCTCTTTTCCCCAAAATTCCTCGTAACAGGCCAATCCATCCAAAACGATCAAGAGTATCAGCATCATAAACAATCTTCTCCTCGATAGTTTGGGGAGGAATATGAGAGGTAGGAGTGTGGCGGGTCACAATATGGACAATTTTTTTTCCAGTTTTTTTATCTACCCATGTCGCCTTTAGAAATTCTTCAACAAGAGCGGCTCCTCTCAATCCATGTAAAATTCCACTTGCTTGATCGACTCTCCCAAGATCGTGAAATAGAGCTCCACAGATAAGAACAAAGGGGTCAACTTCATAGGAAACCTTTTTGGCTATTTCAATAGCATTCCTGGTTACCTGAAGGACATGAGAATAGTCATGCCCCTCACATTTAGCGTGTTTTTCCCGAATAAAATTTACGATTTTTTTAATTAACTTTATCTCTCTCGGGGTAAGTTCACGAGAAAACATCTACTCCTCCTTTTTAGCAGAAACATCTTCCAGTTTTTTTATAAGGACTGGCAGGAATTTGTGCAAATCCTCAACTATTCCATAGGTAGCAATATTAAAAATGGGAGCTTCTGGATCCTTGTTTATAGCAATTATTGTTTCAGAATTTCTCATTCCTACTTGATGTTGAATGGCACCTGATATTCCACAGGCAATATAAAGCTTGGGCTGAACTGTTTTGCCTGTTTGACCTACCTGGTGATAAGAGGGAATCCATCCTGCATCTACCACTGCTCGAGAAGCTCCTACGGCACCCCCCAGAAGCTCAGCCAGTCTTCTTATTAATTTAAAATTCTCAGCTTTCCCAAGACCTCTTCCTCCTGACACTATTATTTCAGCCTCCTGTAAATCCTGGACGTCACTTTCCTCTCTAATCTGACCTATAACCTTTACCAGTTCATCTTCACCAGCTAAGTCAGGCACAAACTCTATGATTTCACCTTTTGAACTTGTTCCCGGGGAAATTCGGGGCATAACCTTGGGCCTTACCGTAGCCATCTGAGGCCGATGGTAAGGGGTTACAATACTGGCCATTACGTTTCCCCCAAAAGCGGGACGGATCTGAACCAGGTTTTTGGTCTCCCCATCTATTTCAAAAGCAGTGCAGTCTGCCGTGAGTCCTGTCCCAAGACGTGTGGCAACACGTGGAGCAAGGTCTCTTCCCAGCGTGGTAGCTCCCATAAGCAAAATCTGAGGCTTGTAATTTGTGACCAGATCAAAGAGGGCTCTGGCATAAAAGTTTGTCCTGTAGGTCTTTAACAAAGGATCATCAACAACGTATATTTTATTTACCGGATATTTTTGCAAAAACTCCACCTTATCCTTAATATTAAACCCCAAAACCACAGCTGAAAGTTCATCTCCAAGCTCGTCAGCAAGTTTTCTTCCCACTCCCAGAAGTTCAAAAGTTACGGGCATAAAATTTCCTTCTCTCTGTTCCGCAAAAATCCACACCCCCTTGTATTCTGATAGATCCACCTGCCTTACTTTTTTTTCAAGTTCAATTGCTTCAAAGGGACAGACCTCAACACAGGCCCCACAGAAAGTACATCCCACAGCAATTTTTGCCTTATCTTCCTCAATACTGATAAGAGAAAAGGGACAGGAAGAAACGCATTTCCCGCATCCAGTACATTTATCAAGGATTATTTTTATCTTAGCCATCGTAAAAGGTTCCTTTTCTTTAATTCTTCTATAACTCTTTCAGCTTTTTGATTTAAATCACCCTCAATTATTTCTCCTTTAGAAGGAAGCTTAGGGATAAATACTTTAATGACCCGGGTGGGCGACCCATCAAGGCCAACTTTATCAACAGGTAGTTTTAAGTAGTCGTTGTTCCAGATGGGTATTTCCTTTTTCTTTGCTAAAAGAAGACCTCTAAGGGAGGGATAGCGTGGTTCATTAATCTCCTTTGTTACCGTAACAAGAGCGGGAAGCCTGGTTTCTATGACTTCAAAGTAATCTTCAAGAGCCCTTTCGGCAACTATTGAACCATCTTTAACCTCTAACTTACGCACATAGGTGAGTTGAGGTATTCCCAACCATTCAGCAATACCGGGACCAACCTGAGCCGTATCTCCATCAATAGCCTGTTTTCCTGCAAGTATCAGATCAAAATGCTCCAATTTTTTTATAGCCCGGGAAAGAACATAAGAGGTTGCCCATGTATCTGATCCAGCAAAAACTGGATCAGAGATAAGAATAGCCTCATCAACACCCATGGCAAGAGCTCTTCTTAAAGCCTCCTCCGCCTGAGGAGGACCCATGGAAATGGCAGTCACTGAGGCGGATTTTTTTTCCTTTATTCGTAATGCCTCTTCTATTGCGTTCTCATCAAAGGGATTTATGATGTTTTTTACTTCTTCTCTTACAATGGTATTATCCTTGGGATCAATTTTTACTTTTGGCAACTCTTCTGTATCTGGAACCTGTTTAATGCAAACTACTATATGCATTTCACTCCCTCAAGATAATGTTAGCTATAATATTTCTCTGAATTTCCGATGTCCCCTCTATTATCTCAAAAAGTTTCGCTTCTCTCATATATCTTTCTACAGGATAGTCTTTCATATAACCGTATCCCCCCAACACCTGAACAGCCTTCGTGGTCACCCACATAGCCGCCTCAGAGGCATAAAGTTTTCCCATGGAAGCGTACTTTTCAAAATTCTGCCCCTGATCTAAAAGCCAGGCAGCCTTATACAGAAGATAACGGGCAGCTTCAATTCTGGTAGCCATCTCAGCTAATATATGCTGGACAGCCTGAAAACTGGAAATCGGACGACCAAACTGAATGCGCTCTTTTGCATAATCTCTTGCTTTTTGAAAAGCAGCTTCGGCAATACCAAGAGCCCCAATTCCAACCCCAATTCTCCCCGCAGCAAAAGTTTGCATAGCTATTCTAAATCCCCGTTTTTCTTTTCCCAGGAGATTTTCCTCTGGAATCCAACAATTGTTAAAAATAAGCTCTACATTTGGCAAAGCTTCAAGTCCCATTTTCTTAAAATGTTGTCCGAAGGAAAATCCCTCTGTTCCTTTCTCTACTATAAAAGCTGCAAGACCTCTGGCTCTTCTCTTTTTGTCAAGATTGGCAATTATGATGTAAATATCAGCCACTTCTCCATTGGTTATAAATATTTTGTTTCCATCTAAAACATACCCTCCCTTTTCTTTTCGCGCCGTTGTCTGAACATTACCGGCATCCGAACCAGCCTCGGGTTCGGTCAAAGCAAAAGCACCCAAAGCCTCTCCTCTGGCCAGAGGAGGAAGGTACTTTTTCTTTTGAGCTTCACTGCCAAAGTTTAAAAGAGGAAAGGTGCAAAGAAGATTTGCGCCAAAAATAAGTCCAGTGGTTGCACAGGCCCGGGAAATCCTTTCAGCCACAAGTGTCCAGGTAAGATAGTTCATTCCCAATCCGCCGTATTCCTGAGGAATGGTTATTCCAAAAAGGTCAAGACTGGCTAATTTTTCTACATTTTTTTGGGGAAATTCCCCCTTCTCTGCTACCTGGTCAGCTGCAGGAGCTATTTCCTTTTCACTTACCTCTTCCACAAGTTCAAGAATTGTTTTTTGCTCTTCAGATAAATCAAAATTCATCTTTTACCCCTGAAAAAAATTTTAATTTTTTATAATATAGCTGCTAAAACCCTTTTGTCAAGCTAAAGTCCCTGAAATTGAGGCCTTTTTCCACAGCTCTTTTTTCTGTGCCCTGGATAGGGTAAATTAAGAGAGAAATTTCCCTGCTGGCTTTACTAAGGTTTTTATGTGGGGTTTTATTTACAGGAGATTATTCAGAAAAAATTTAAACTCCGGAGATTTTAAGTTTGCGGGAATAAAAATGGCACAAAGCTACAGCTATGGCATCAGCGGCATCATCAGGAGAGGGAAGAAAAGACATGTTCAAAGTCCTTTTTATCATCTCCTGAACCTGTTTTTTTGACGCTTTTCCGTAACCTGTTATAGCCTGTTTAATTTCAAGTGGTGTATAACTAAAAATTCCAGCACCTCTATCAGAGGCAGCAAGAATAATAACTCCTCGAGCCTGCCCAACAAGAAGTGCTGTCTTGACATTTCGATTGAAAAAAACCTCTTCTATGGCTACTTCACTTGGGAGGAACTTGTTTACAATACTTTTAATCTGAAAGTAAATCTTTCTGAGTCGAGAAACCATACTTTCTTCATTAGAAGTTTGCAGGCAACCATATTCAAGTAATCGAGGACAAACTTCCCCCTCAATTACACCATAACCAGTCGCTGCTGTCCCGGGATCTACACCTAAAATTATCATTGTAAAATCTTCAAGTTAAGCTGGTTTTTTACTCGAATCATTCATACGTTACTCTTAAGAATAGCCTCAATTAAATCTACAACCTGTCTTGTGGGTTTTACATCGTGAGTTCTGACTATCCTTGCCCCTTTGGAAACCGCAAGGCAAGTCGCAGCAAGACTGCCTATCATTCTCTCTTCTACAGGTAAATTGAGAACCTTCCCTATAAAAGACTTTCGCGAAACTCCTATTAGAATTGGGCAACCCAGAATCCTCAATTCTTCCAGTTTTTTTAAAATGAAAAGATTATGTTCCAGAGTTTTTCCAAATCCTATTCCAGGATCAACAATTAGCTTTTCTCTCTTAACTCCAGCCATTGTGGCTATTTTAATTCCTTCTTCCAGATAAGAAATTATCTCCTCCATCAGGGAATCATACCGGGGATTAATCTGCATGTCCTTAGGTGTTCCTTTAATGTGCATGATGACAAGGGGGACATCGTAATAAGATGCTACCTGTGACATCTCAGGGTCAAATCTCAAACCACTTATATCATTTATCATTTGAGCACCAGCCTCAAGAGCCTCCCTGGCTACTTTTGCTTTATAGGTATCAATAGAAATGGGAATATCAAATAAGTTTGTAATCTTTTCAATATAGGGAACCGTCCTTCTTATTTCTTCTTCTACTTCAATCCTTTCAGCACCGGGTCTCGTAGACTCTCCCCCTACGTCAATTATATCTACTCCCTCTTCGATCATCTGTTCAACACGCTTAAGCAAATCATTTTCTGTCCTGTATTTACCGCCATCATAAAAAGAATCCGGGGTAAGATTTAAAATACCCATAATGGCAACTTTCTCTCTCAGGTCAATATCTTTATTACGGGGCAGTTTCAATACAAAATCTTTCTTTCTGTAATTATCAATGGTACTTTTTATTTTGTCAGCCAGTGTAAAAAAACTATTTTTCTTAAGTTGGGTGTACAATCTCCTGTATGAATCAAGAGGGGCAGATAGAAAAACCTCTCCCCTGTTTAATGCGAATCTTATTTCAGGAAAATTTCTAATGATGATGCCTTTAAGCTGAAATGCAACTTGTGGATAAATCTCAGATAACTTGAGGTTACAGGAGGTGAGTTTATCAGGTGAGTTTATCAGGTTAACCTCGTGCTGATTAAACCTGATAAGGTCCTGCTTAATTTCCTCTATCTCTTGCCAGGCTAGAACCCGACACTGCATTTTTCGCTCCCTGCTTACCAGCGGTCTTGGAAGATCCTGGTTCTTGATCGGGTTCAATTTCAGTAATCTTATGACCCAGAATCCGCTTTACATCCTCCTCTTCCAGAACCTCCCTTTCTTCTAACTCTTCTGCCAGCTCGATCAACTTTTTCTTGTTTTTCTTCAACAAGTCATATGCCCTCTGATAACATTCCCCGATTATCCGTCCAATTTCTTTATCCACCTCGTAAGCTAACTCCTCACTGTAGTTTCTCTCTTTTAAAAGGTCACGCCCGAGAAAAACTTCCTCAGCCCCACTCCCCAGAGCAACAGGACCCAGTTTATCGCTCATCCCATATTCACAAACCATCTTTCTCACTATATGGGTAGCACGATTCAAATCATTCTGAGCCCCGGTACTTATCTCATTAAAGATTAGCTGTTCACTTGCCCTTCCAGCAAGAAGAACCGTCAGCTTATCCAGAAGTTCTGACCTGGTAGCAAGGTATCTATCTTCAAGGGGAAGTTGCAGCGTATATCCCAGGGCAGCTGATCCGCGAGGAATTATGGAAACTTTGTGTATGGGATCGGCATTGGGCAACAGACTTGCTACCAGGGCATGTCCACTCTCGTGATAGGCAACGATCTTTTTCTCTTTGGCTCTCATTACTCTTGATTTTTTCTCTGGACCGGCTACAACTCTCTCTATGGCTTCTTCCAGTTCAGCCATCCCTATTCTGTCTTTATTTCTTCTGGCAGCAAGAAGGGAGGCTTCATTTACCAGATTTTCCAGATCAGAACCCACAAATCCAGGTGTTCTTCGGGCCAGAACTTTTACATCGACGTCAATGTCGAGAGGCTTGTTTCGCATGTGAAGTCGAAGTATTTTCTCTCTTTCTCTTATATCCGGGACATTGATTGTTATACGCCTGTCAAATCTACCTGCTCTTAATAAAGCTGCATCAAGCACGTCAGGGCGATTTGTGGCACCCATGACAATAATCCCTTCACGGGGAGAAAAACCATCAAGTTCAACAAGTAGTTGGTTAAGAGTCTGTTCCTTCTCATCATGACCCCCTCCAATTCCAGCAAATCTCTGTCGCCCTACTGCATCTAATTCATCAATAAACACAATACAGGGAGTATTTCTTCTGGCTTGCTCAAATAGATCCCGCACTCTTGATGCTCCTACTCCAACAAACATCTCCACAAAATCCGAGCCACTTATACTGAAAAAGGGAACACCAGCTTCGCCAGCTACAGCTCTTGCCAGGAGAGTTTTTCCACATCCAGGAGGACCAACCAAAAGTACCCCTTTGGGAATTTTAGCTCCCATTCTCTGAAATTTCTGGGGGTTTTTCAAAAATTCGATTATTTCTCGCAGCTCCTCTTTGGCTTCTTCTGCCCCTGCCACATCATCAAAGGTAACCTTTATTTTTTCTTTGGAAGCCAGCTTTGCTCTACTTTTTCCGAAAGAGAGAGCCTTGTTTCCCGTAATTCGCATCTGTCTGAATATCCAGAACCATATACCTACAAAAATTATTATAGGGAGTATCCCTCCCAGAAAACTCATCCACCAGCTGGATGTTTCAGGTACAGCTTCTATTTCTACATTTTTATTTCTCAAAATGCTAATCAACTCAGGGTCAGGAGGTGAATAGGTTGCTACGTAAGTTCTTTCATTTATTTTCCCTTTGATGGATTGCCCTTTGATGATAACTTTGCTAATTCTACCGTCTTCAACCATTTTCAGGAACTGGGTATAGGTAACTTGCTGCTCCTGACCAGAAGGGTTTATCCGGACGAAATTTAAAATGGAAATAACTACTATAAATATTATGAAAAGCAAAAACAGGTTTCTTGTAAACTTCCCTCTGGGCGAAGGACCAGAAGGAGGGCTTTCACGATTAAACTTTTCTTTTTCTCTATCATTCATTTAACTCCTCCGGTCTTAATTTTAATACAAAGAAGGAAAAATGCAACCAAACAATTTCACAAATATTTCCAGGGGATTGATGTTTTCTTTGAGTTTTCTCTTGCGGGTTTCGGATAAATCTCAGGGAAAGTATATCTGGAGGAAGTTGTTATCTTGATTTTTGGTTTCAGTTTTTCTGAAACAGATTTAACGCTCAGTTAGGTACTGTAAAGAATTTTCTTGATCACCGCCTCTCCCATTTCTCGAGTTCCCACAGCTGCGGGATCATCAGGTGTAGGCTTAAAATCGTAGGTTACATTTCTTCCTTCTTTTATAACCTCGGCTACGGCATTTTCCAGTTTATCGGCCGCTTCTTTCTCTCCCAGCCATCTCAACATCATAACTCCTGATAAAATCATTCCTGTAGGATTTACTTTGTTTTGTCCTTTATATTTAGGAGCACTTCCGTGAGTGGGTTCAAATACGGCATATTCATCACCTATATTTGCTCCTGGAGCAACTCCCAGTCCTCCAACCAATCCGGCACATAGATCAGAAATAATATCTCCATAAAGGTTAGGCAATACCAGAACATCATAATTCTGGGGCTTCTGGACAAGTTGCATGCACATATTATCTACCAATCTTTCTTCAAATTCTATCTTTTCCTGATAACTCTTTGCAACTTCTTTAGCAACGCGCGAGAAAAGACCGTCACTGAACTTCATTATGTTTGCTTTATGTACGGCAGTTACCTTCTTTCTGTTATTCTCCAGGGCATACTTAAAAGCAGCCTCAACAATTTTTCTTGTGGCTGACTCAGAAATACATTTTATACTTATTCCTGAATCCTCTCTAATTTTGATACTGGTTGTCTGGTAAATAAAATCAATTAACTTTCTGGTTTCAGACTTACCCTCTTCAAACTCAACACCCATATAAAGATCCTCTGTATTTTCTCTAATCACCACCAGATCAACTTCAGGAAATCTACTTTTAACACCAGGATAATACCTGTATGGTCTAAGACACATATAGAGGTTTAGTATTTTCCTCAAAGCTACATTTACACTTCTAAATCCGCCACCAACAGGAGTAGTAATAGGTCCTTTCCAGGCTATCTTGGTTTCCCTAATTGAATCGATAACCTCTTGCGGTAGAGGCGTTCCGTATTTTTTCATCACCGATTCTCCAGCCTGAACCACCTCCCACTTAATGTCCACTCCTGTTGCTTCTACACACCGCCTGGCAACTTCAGTTATCTCGGGGCCTATACCATCTCCAGGAATCAGTGTAACTTTATACATTTTTCTCAGCCTGAAATTTCCAGATTAAGTAAAAGGCTGGCAGGTTTTATTGAAAGAATATTATTTTTTCTCTACCTGTTTGAAGACTTTCCATCCTGGATACAGGGCGCTTTCTCCCAGATCCTCTTCAATTCGTAAAAGTTGATTATACTTGGCTATTCTTTCGCTCCTCGAACAGGAACCGGTTTTAATTTGACCTGTTCCAAGTGCCACAACCAGATCGGCAATGGTGGTATCTTCTGTTTCACCTGACCGATGAGAAATAACCGCCGTATAGCCATTTTCCCGTGCTATTCTTACCGCCTCACAGGTCTCAGTTAAAGTTCCTATCTGATTTGGCTTGATCAAAATAGAATTGGCCACTCCAAGCTCTATTCCTTTAAGAAGTCTTTTAACATTGGTAACAAAAATATCATCACCGACAAGCTGAACTTTCTGTCCCAATTCCCGGGTGAGAATTTTCCATCCATCCCAATCATCCTCGGCGAGCCCGTCTTCTATGGAAACAATGGGAAACTCGTCCAGAAGTCCTCTGTAAAACTCGACCATTTGCTCAGAAGTTTTTTCTTTCTCCTTTTCAGAAAGTAAAAAGTATCTTCCCTCCTTAAAGAAGCTACTGGCAGCTGGATCAAGAGCAAGAACTATATCTTCACCTGGTTTATAACCTGCCATCTCAATTGCCTGCATTATTACTTCCAGAGCTTCCCGATTAGAGGAAAGATCAGGAGCAAAACCTCCCTCATCACCTACAGCCGTACTGTAACCTTTTTCTTTTAAGACCTTTTTTAAACAATGAAAGGTTTCAGATGCCCATTGGAGGGCTTGTTTAAAGGAAGAAGCTCCTACAGGGACAATCATGAATTCCTGCAAATCAACGTTATTATCAGCATGCTTGCCGCCATTCAAGACATTTAACATGGGAACAGGAAGTATTCTGGCCTGAGCCCCCCCCAGATACCTGTAAAGTGGAATACCCAGAGAATTTGCTGCTGCCCTGGCTACAGCCAGAGAAACTCCAAGAATTGCATTGGCACCCAGCTGATTTTTGTTTTCTGTGCCATCCATATCTATCATCAAAAGGTCGATTTCAGTCTGTCTGAATACATCTTTTCCCTTTAATCTGGGGGCAATGACCGAGTTGATATTCTCCACAGCCCGGGACACACCTTTACCCATCCATTCATGTCCCCCATCTCTTAACTCTAAGGCTTCGTGTTCCCCGGTTGATGCCCCGGAAGGAACAGCTGCTCTACCTAAGGAACCGTCTTCTAACAAAATATCACATTCAACTGTGGGATTACCTCGAGAATCCAGTATTTGTCTTGCTCTGATTTCTTTTATTACTTTTGACATAGGTTTTCCTCCGCAGAATTATTCATTCCATCCTTTCTATCTTAATTTCGTCACCATCCCTTACTTGTTTAAAAGCATCCAGATCCCCCTTTATTCTTCCCAGAATGATCACTTCACTTGCAGGTCTTATTTCCTTTTCTGTACTTATTGGTGTTGGGCCAAAGAAAATACAAAAACAACTCCCTGATGGCCAGTATGCAATATCTCCTTCTTTCACCACATTTTTCCTTTCCCCTTCAGCTTCATTTACTGGAATACGAAAGTAAATTTCGTCTCCCCACCGATTGGCCTGACCCTTAATGGGAAGAGCTTCCCAAAACACAGAAGCCATGGGTGAATCATTTAACTCTGCTTCCCTTTGAAAACCCGGAGCTAAAATTTTAATGCTTCGCATTGCTTACACCTCGCATTCTCAATAGACAACTTTATGTAGTGAATATTCAACTATACCCTGCCCACCGGCTTTTTTTAACTTAGGAATGAGCTCCCTTGCCTGTTTTTCATCTACTATGGTCTCTACTGCCCACCATCCCGTTTCACTTAACTGAGAGATAGTTGGCTGACGAAGAGCGGGTAAAAGCCTCAGGACCTTCTTTAGATTTTCCTGGGAAACATTTAATTTTAAACCAACTTTCCCGAGACCATTAATTGCTCCCTCCAGAAGTATAGCCAGAGCTTTTACCTTCTCTCTCTTCCACTCATCCTGCCAGGCCAGGGGATTAGCTATAAGCCAGGTGGTTGATTCAAGAACGACATCTATTATTCGAAGGTTATTTGCCCGAAGAGATCTTCCCGTCTCGGTAAGTTCAACTATGGCATCTACAAGGTGAGGAGGCTTAACTTCAGTTGCTCCCCAGGAAAATTCAACTTCTGCTTTTATTCCCTTCTTTTTTAAATAATCTTTAGTTACTTCTACAAGTTCAGTAGCCAGCCTTCCACCTTCAAGATCCTCAACTTTCTGGATAGGTGAATTCCGAGGAACAGCCAGTACCCACTTTACTTTTCCCAAACCCTGTTTGGCATAGGGAAGTTCCTTCACCCTTACCACCTCGATCTTACGCTCCAGAATCCAGTCATTTCCAGCCAGACCTGCATCAAGAACGCCTTTTCCAACATAAAGCGGAATTTCTTGAGTGCGAATAAGCATGGGCTCAATTTCATCGTCATCAATAAAGAGATTGTAAGACCTTTCTTCTTGGGTAATTTTGTACCCAGCTCGCTCAAATAACTCAAGACTCATTTTTTCCAGGCTTCCCTTGGGCAAACCAAATTTCAACTTTTTCATTTCCATTATAAACCTCTATTTTGAATTGGGAAGATCAATGAGTCTTATTACTTCACCAACTTGTCTCTGATAGTAAGGAGCATCAATTACCAGGATACGATCCTCTCCAGCATATACTTTCCCCCGTGGGGAGAGGAAATATCTTACCACCAGTGCAGCTTCTTCAGGGGAAACGTGTTTTAACAGGTAAAACTCAGCTACTCTATTTTTCTCAAATGTGTCCAGTTTCTCGATTTTTTCTCGTATCTTACGTAAAGGAAAGGGGGCTTCCTCTATTGTAAAACTTCTTCTCTTTTTTTCTATCTTTAAAATTTTTCCCTGTGAAGACATCTGTTCTCTTGCTATTTGTATTGCTTTTTCTAAAGGTAAGTACTGAACAGTCAACCTTTCTTCCGATTTAACCAGCTCAAACCGATCCAATTTTTTTATTTCATCGCCTATCTTCTTTATTCGGTAAGGTGAGTCTTTTATTATAAGTGAATTTTTGTCTTCGTCAACCACCATCTCGCCTTGTGGAGTGAGAAGAGGAGTTAACTTGGATTTTAATGAAGAAGCAAACCAGAATTTTACCTCATAAGTAGCTTCTACCTTTCTGTAGGTGTCAAAACTCTTAACAATCTCTTTCACCTTTTTCTGTTTCCAGTTTACCTCTGTAATCAAAAGTTCATTAGTTTCTTCTCTGGGTATTATCTTGCACTGAGGACTAAGCTCTGCTTTTACTACTTGCTGAAAACTGGCTGATTTTAAAAGTTCCGAGACAATTTCATTTTTTAAAGAATAGACTTTTGTTTCTTTTTGGCTATCAAACGTATCCAGTTCCTTAAGTTTCTCACTAACTTTTTGGATAACCCAGTTGTTGTCCTCAACCAGTAAAACTCGCTCTTTTGTAATTTTACAGGATCCTCGAGGGGAAAGAAGAGGAAGAATCTCTCTTACAGCCTGTTTGTCAGCAACAAACTTGAGGTTAAAAGTCTTTATCTGAGGAAAAGAATTGTGCCTTTCCAGGGCGCGTATTGCTTCATCAATCAGGGAAATCTGGTAAGCCCCGTCTTCCACTATCAGCACATTTCCTTCTTCCATTCTAACAGAACCGTGTTTAGATAAAAGCTTCTCCACTGTAACCATAGCCTCTTCAAGTGTTGTATATACAAGAGGGTATTTTTTCTGTCGTCTCTGAGCCTGAAAAGTCCCTGTTTGATTCAGGAAAGATTGAATAACCCTGATTCTATCTTCAAGGTCTCGTACCAGAATGGAATTGGGAGGAGCTTCCTTGGGATTTACTTCAATTGAACCCTGTGAAGAGAGAAGCTCTCTTACCTGCCCCGCAACTTCAGATGCCAGACCATACTTTAAATGAAAAATCCTTTTGACTCTTCCTTTTATCTCTCTTGGTTTTAGTATATGCGGTTTAACTGTTATGAGAAGACTTTTTTCTTTTATGATTTCTACCTGACTTCGGAAAAGTCCTCCCAGCACAGGTAGATGAGAAAGAACGGGAAGCCCTATTACTCTTTTTGATTTATCTCTGGTTATAAGTCCTCCTATGACCAGAGATTCTCCATCTTTCACGGTTACATTGGTGGGAGAAATCTGGCGCTTAAATATAGGGTGTTGAGCGCCAAATTCCGGACTGATTTCGTAATTACCAACCAGAGGAATAACAGACATTTCCACCAGATCTTCACCTACTATTCGTGGAAGAACCTGAAGAACGATCCCCACCGTGGCATATTCATAATGCTCTTCCGGAATCTCCTTTTCTCCTACTATTCTGTAGGTAATACTGGCAAGGTAGGGGATCTCTGTGGTCACGTATATCCCGGCAACTTCCCCTGAAAGTGTGGAAACCCTGGGAGAGGATAAAACTCTGGCTTTCCCCTCAGTTAAAAGCATGTTTAAAATCATTTCAAATCTTTCTTCCGCAGTGAGACGATAAAAATTAAACTCAAGAGCTCCTTTTCCCTCCTCCAGTTCGGTTAAGGTTTTGGGGCCAAAAGCAATCTTTGAACCTTCTCCTGTCGTTCCCACAGGAACTTCAAGACCTGTGAGTCTCTCCAGCGAAGTTCCAAATTTTTTAGTCACCTCTTCGCTTACTTCTATTATCCTGGCCTCAATTTCGATTTGGCGCGGCTGAGCTGGAAAACGGGAAATTATCTCTTCAACTTCTTTGATCTTCTCCCGGGGTGCCTTAATGGTAATCCTCCCTGTAGCTGGATCAACCCAGACAACAGGCTCGGCAAAAACCATAACGCTCCAGAAAAATAAAATGGCAAAACCTGTTAAGTTAATAAGTGTTTTAATTTTTGGTTTTTTCATGGATCACTCCCAATCAGGGTTTTTTACCCACTGCTCCAATATTTCCCAGATCAATAGAAGGAGAGGTAAGTTGCATCTCCATCCAGCTTACCTTTTTTAAATTGATTCCTTCAATTTTTTCGGGAGGTACACCTAGTACATTGGCAATGGCAAGAGCTATTCTTTCCAGGGAACCCTCCTTTAAGTAAAAAGTACGGGTAACCATTTTTGAAGCCCACTGTTCAGAATTAAAATCCTCAATTATCTTGTCAATCTGGGGAAAATTCTTCTTTAACTCGGTAACATATATGACTGGTCCAAGGCCTAAAGAAGAACTGGATTGAGATGACTTTATTTCAACTTCTTGCTTTTCCTCAGGATTTTCCTGAGGAATAACAACAATTTCCTCTTTGTTTTCACTTTTTTCTTCAGGGATTACAGGGATAATCACCCTTCCATATCTGGAAAGCTTTGTCTCTAAAAGAGTTTTAGCCTCAAGTGGTGATAGATAAAGTAAGTTATAACTTTTGGTCATAATTTGCTTATCCAGCACATCTTCCTCTTTTACAAGCTCTTTTACCCTGTCAAGGTAAAAGGGAGCATCCTCT
>CAYZYX010000003.1:0-40075 GCA_964482715.1 uncultured Clostridia bacterium | reverse complement strand
TTGTCCTCTTTCTGGTAGATGCAGTCAACAGAGGAAAGGATTATGGAAAGTGCCTCAAGTAAAGGGACAGGCTCTTCAAATCTTGCAGTGATTTTACCCTCTACTTCTGGTTCAACTACTATGTTTACTCCACTTTGGACCGAAATCAGCCGCAGGGCATCTCGAACATCAATACCTTTAAAATCAAGAGATATCACCTTCTTTTCCAGTGGAATTTCTTCTGCTCCGGCTAACAAGCAAAAGCAAAAAAATGCCAGAAAGAAAAAAGCCCCCCCAGTCAAAAAAATATTGGTCTTCATCTTCATGCTAAATCTCCAGCATATTTAATTTGATTATCTTATCTTTTCCCAGAAGAATAACTTCTCCTTTTTCACCCTCAATTCTTGCAACACTAAGACCATTAAAAACCATTCCTTCTTTTACTACCCAGGTCTTTTCATTTTTTCTGATCAAAGCTGCAGCTTCTTCTCCATACCAGACAATACCTATCAGCTTATACTCAGAATGGGTTATAACAGGGAGTTTTTCTGGCCCGGGTTGAGCTTTGACTTCAGCTTTTGGCATAACTACTTTTTTTTCTTCAACCCTCTTTTTTTCAATTATAAGAGGAGCAAAGGGATCTCTACCTTTAGTTACAGGGTATTCAAATATTTCCGGCAGAGAAAAATCTTCTTCAGGCTGGGCAAACACTTTGGTCTCAACCAGGCAAGAAAAAAAGAATAAACTCAAAAGACAAACCGTTAAAAACTTCATCTTTTTCTCCGTAAAACTCCAGTCTTAGAAGATTTTAAACCGGAAATCTTATTACTCAAAGAAGTAGCTACGGTTTCACTGGAATAGAAAGTTAGCCCCTTATATCTGTAAAGAGAAAGGATAAGACTGGCTTCAATTGTGTACCCTTCTCTGGAGGTGGATTTTAAAAGTACATTATCCACGGTAAAAGCCCCCAGTCCCCCTTTTTTTGCCATGTCGGAAATCAACATACCAAAATTATGATATTTACTAAAAAGATGCATTTTTACCGGAGTTCGAAGATAATACTTCTCCTCTATTGTAGATAAAGGTGTTATCTCCAGGTATTCAACTCCGTAGATTTTTCCCCTAAATCCCAGCTCGTAAAGGAAAGACACTCTTCCTTCCTTCAACTTGCTTTCCAGAGCGGCAAGGTTATTTTTAATTTTTTTATTTTCCTCTTTTAACTGCTCAAGTTCCCGGTACTTTTCTTTAAGTTGAAGAAGTCTTCTATTTTGCTGAGAGATTTTAATCTCAAGATTATTTTTATGAATTATCTGGGGCTTATAAACCATGACATAAAAAACCAGTAACAACCCCAGGAAAATTGCCACCCCTATCATTACTCGACCTTTCATATCGAAAATACTCATTTTGCAGAACCTTCGGGTACTGGTCTTTCTTTTCCCAGAAAACACCTTAATCTAAAAAGCATAGCCTGCTTATCCGCTATTTTATGCTGAGAGAACTTAATAAACTCAATATCTGAGAAAATCCCGGATTTTTTTAAGTTATTGATAAAATGTGCAACACCTATGGTTTCGTTTAAACTATTTCCCTCGATCTCTACGAATTTACCATCCTGACTGGTTTTAATCTCGTTTAACCATAAAGTATCAGGAAGTGCCCGATAAATCTCGTATAATAGACGAGGCCAAAACGACTGTCTTTCCACTACCTGCCTGAAAGCATCAAATCGAGCCATTATCTCGGCATTTTCTTTTTTGGTCTCTTCTATTTCTTTAAGGGTGGGTTGATATTGGGAAATCTGCCTTTTTATATCTTCTAATTTTTGCTCCAGAGGATAGATGCTTTGAGCTAAAGAAAGATAAAGAAGATAACAAATACTTATTGCCACAGCTACACATATTCCCACAAATATGATAAAATCTCTTTTTTTTCTCTGTTGAATTATCTCTGGTGGTAAAAGATTAATCTCAATCATGTCCAGGATATCTCCCTCAATGCTAAACCTGCTGGTACAGCAAAAAGCGGGACCAGAGAAGGTAAAAACTGGGCAAACTTATCTCTTGAATAGCTTACATTGCTGAAAGGATTTATTTTTTGAACCGGGATTTCAAGTTCCTGAGATAAAAATTTATCCAGATTTTTAATGAGAGAACATCCTCCCGATAGAATCACCTTTTGAACAAGAGCACCTTTTCTGTTGGAAGCAAAATACTCAAAAGAATGCACTATTTCCTTAATGAGTTCTTCCAGAGAATCCGTGATAATTCGACTCATCTCTTTCTCCTCTATACTTGCAGTCTCTAAATCAAACCTGATCATTCCCCGAGTTTTTTTGAGTTTCTCGGCCTCTACATAAGATATACCCCATCTCCTCATCAAATTCTGAGTGATGTTCTCCCCACCAAAATTAATATCTCTAACCATGAAAGGAAAATCTTCGGCCGTAATAACCAGATTGGTAACACGATGACCTATATTTAAAAGGGCGGTTCCTTCGGATATTTCTATACTACTATTTTTAACTATATTGTAAAGAGCAAGAGAATTAACATCAACAATTGCGGGAGTAAGACCTATCTGCTGAAAAATATTAAGATGCTCATCAATGCTTTGTTTTTTTACTCCCACGATAAGTACAGCTACTTCTCTACCTCGAGCCCCCAGTAAATTCTTCTTTAAAATGTGATATCCAAGTGAGACATCATCCATGGGATAAGGGATTTGCTCTTCTGCCTCCCATCTTATTGCTCTTCGAAGTTCGCTGTCCTTCATTTGAGGAACCCTTATAATTCTCACTACCACTGACTCACCTTCCACCCCACTGACTATCTTGTGTGAGTTTATCTTATGGGTGGTAATAATCTCTTTCAACTTTTCAGCAATAAAATTGACATTGTTAAGGTAACCCTGGGTTTTCTCTGAAAGAGGAAATTCCTCTATCCCTATTTTCCTCAACTTACAACCATCCCTTAAATGCACCAGTTCAACAAATTTTATGGAAGTTGAACCAATCTTTAATCCGACAGTTGTTTTAGCCATAGTCATCTTCCAGAGATTTATTTTTCGTTTTTAGAAGATATAATTAAAGTAACAGGTCCTTCATTTGTGAGTTTTATTTTCATTCGGGCACCAAATATTCCACTGATAATTTTTATCTTGAAATCCAATAAACACTTTTTTACCTGTAAAAAGAGCTTCTCTGCCATCTCAGGGGGAGCTGCTTCAGTAAAACTGGGTCGGTATCCCTTGCTGCAATCCCCATAAAGAGTGAATTGCGGGACAAGTAGTATTTCTCCTCTTATCTGAAGTAAAGAGAGGTTCATTTTTCCATTTTTATCTTCAAAGATCCTTAAATTGGCTATTTTCTTTGCCATCCACCGGACCTGGTCTAAACCATCATTTCTACCCACAGCAAGTAAAACAACCATTCCTTTACCTATCCGACCCACTATTTCTTCTCCAACGATGCAACAAGCTGAACTTACTCTCTGAACTACAGCAAGCACCTTTTTCCTCTATACTTCTTCTATTTTACCCTTAGTGGAAGGAGAACCTTCTCTTCGGGGCTCAATTGAAGTAGCTTGATCAAGACATAGAGCCAAAGATTTAAAAATTCCCTCTAAAATGTGATGACGTCCCTGGCCAGAGTAAACAATAATATGCAGGGTTACCCCTGAATGATTACAAAAACCTCTAAAAAAATCTCTAAAGGACTCTCCTATTTTATCTATAACCCATTCTTCCTCTCTGTTGAAAACTAAAAGTGGTCTTCCACTTATGTCAACTGCACATTGAATTAAAACTTCATCCATAGGAACTACGGAGTATCCATATCTTTTAATACCTTTTTTATCCTTGATGGCCCGGGAAAATGCCTTTCCCAGACATATACCTACATCTTCTACAACATGGTGTTTATCAACTTCAATGTCACCCTGTGCTTTGATCCTCAAATCAAAAAATCCATGCCAGCAAAAAAGTTCTAACATATGGTCAAAAAAAGGATATCCGGTATTAATTTCCGAGTACCCACTTCCATCAATATTGAGATAGACGCTAACTTCGGTTTCCCTTGTTTTCCGGTTTATCTGTGCTTGACGTTCTGACATTTCGAAGCACCCTTGTCTTTAAAACTTTCTTCGTGGTAGGATCAACTTTGAACCTCTCATCTATTCTATAACCCACTACCCATAATATTTTATCACCACCAACCAATATGGGCACTTTATCTCTCTGGACAAGAGGAACTTTTGCATCTATGAAAAACTTTTTCAGTTTTTTTTCTTCCTTCATTCCCAGAGGCACAAATCTGTCTCCTTCTTTCCTTGGGCGTATAAATAAAGGTTTAGGAAGTTTATCAAAATCAAAGTAAACTTCAAAAGGATCAGATGAAAACTCCACCGGGACTTCAGTTGTAATTTCCGTCTCAAAAGAGAGGTTAAGCTGGGGGATTTCTGTTTTGCCGGGAATTTCAAGAAAGCTGAAAAACGAAGGTGCAAAAAATCCCTGTTGACTCAGGATAAGCTCATCATATTGTTTAATAACCCTGACATCTTCGGGTAAATTTAAAATCTTTGTGCCTTTACATCCCAGCAATTTAATAACATCATTAATGTGATCATAGGTGATTCCTCGAAGATTTCCTTTTAACCTCTCAATTGCATTTCGTATCAGTCTGCGCTTAAGAGAGAGATGAAATCGAGATAAAGTTTTAATATCCATAATTAAGATTTTATCATTCCTTCTCTTAAGAACTTTCTCTTCCGCTTTTGAAGCAAGTTCTTGTAAAAACTCCTTATCAACACGAAGAATATCGGTAGTTTGAACTAAAATTTCCGGTAATTTTGGATTGTACCGCTTTGTAAGATAAGGAATAAGCTCGAGCCTGATTGAATTACGAAAAAAAGATACATCTCTGTTGGTTGAATCCTCTCTGGGAGTTAAATTGTGTCTCTGACAGTATTCTTCCACTTCCCATCTGAATACTTCAATCATAGGCCGTACAACCCTACCTCTCACTGGAGGGATACCTGCCAGTCCATCCAGCCCGCTACCTCTTACGAGTCTCATTAAAAGAGTTTCTGCTTGATCGGAGGCTGTATGTCCCACAGCAATACGGCTTGCTCCCACCTGGTTAGCTACATGTTCCAAAAATCCGTATCTCGCTTCTCGAGCTGCGGATTCTAAACTCATCCTTTTTTCTTTTGCCAGAAGTGCCACGTCTATGCAGTCACATATGAGGGGAACACCGAGTTTACGAGTAAAATCCTTGACCCACTCTTTTTCCCTTTCCACTTCTTCTCCTCTCAGACAATGGTTAAGATAAGCAGCTCGGATTTTGATTTTAAATCTTTCCCGAAGATGATAAAGAACATGCAAAAGAACAGTGGAATCTGGTCCCCCAGATATTCCCACCACTATCTTACTTCCAATACAAAACATGTCAAATTTACGGATAGTTTCCTCTACTTTCTCTAAAAGAGGATCATCTCTCATGGCTCAGTTTTTCACGAATAACCCCGGCTCTAATCTTGTCTCTCATTATTGGTCTTAGAGGCTTTCCCTCTTTGACCTGAATTTGAGCAGGTCCAACACTTATAAAAAGATAATTTAAAACAGCCATTGGAATGTTTTCGGAAATTAACCCCATACACAGTCCTAACCTTAACTTGGATAGCAAACTCATTGCCTCTCCAGAATCAATCAAATAAGCATGAGAGAGGATCCCATAGGCCCTTCCCACCTCATCGGCAATTCTTAAACCATCACGTTTTAATAAATATTCTCGAGCCTTCTTTTCCTGTTCTATTACCTCATGAACTATTTTTTCCACCAGGTTTATAATTTCCTCCTCCTTTAATCCTAAGGTAACCTGGTTGGAAATCTGAAAAAAATCACCCTGAATTTTGCTTCCTTCTCCATAAAATCCACGAGCAACAAGACCCCATTTGGACACAGTTTTTAAAACATCGTCTATCTTGCCTATATAGGTAAGTGCTGGCAGGTGCAACATACAGGAGGCTCTCAATCCTGTTCCTACATTGGTCAGACAAGATGTGAGGTACCCTTCCTGTGGTGAAAAAGCATAATTTAAATTCTTGGCTAATTCGGTATCAATTCCATCGGCAATTCGCCAGGCTTCCATCAATTGAAGCCCTGAAAGAATGACCTGGATTCTTAAATGGTCTTCTTCGTTAACCATAATTGACACGACTTCACCCGGAACAATTATTAAGACCTGATTTCTACCTCCTTTAATAAATTCTCTACTGATTAAATGTCTCTCCAGTAAAAATTTTTTCTCCAATAAGGAAAGTTCGTCCATATTTAAAATCAGGCAATTTTTAAAATAGTTACTCTTACAAATCACCTCCAGGACTTGGTTGCACACTTCTTTTAGCTGTGAATCCTTTCCCCATGGAGGAAAAGAAAATCCTCGCATGTTTCTGGCCAATCTAACACGAGAACTAAAAACTATCTCGCTTTCAGGACCTGTAGCCTTTATCCATTCATTTGGTGTCTTGAGAAGATATTTGATTTTCTCTCCCAAGATGCTTACCTTCACTTTGAATTCTTCTTATTTGATCCCGGATTTGAGCTGCTTTTTCATATTCTTCTTTCTTAACCGCTTCTTCCAACTGGTGACGTAACCTGTAAAGCAACAGTCTCTTTTTATTCTCAACAGCTGCTCTTTCGGGGATTTTACCTCTATGGCTGGCTCTTCCATGAATTTTTTCCAATAAAGGGACAATATGACGTCTGAATGTCTCATAGCAGCAGGAACACCCCATTTTTCCTTTTTTCACTATCCTATCAAAAGATAACCCGCAACTGGGGCATTTTTCTTCTTCTTCGGTCACAGGAGATGGCGATTCCAGAAATTGACTCAGTTCTCCCATTAAACTGGCAAAGATAGAATCAGGAGAAAGGAGAAATTCGGTTAATCCTTTTTTTTCTGCACAGACAGAACATAAATGAAGTTCCCTTTTTTCACCGTTAATTATCTCCTTAACATGAACCGTAGCCTCTCTGCTTTTGCACATCTGGCACAGCATTTCTATTCTCCCATGTAAATGAAAGTGAAAAAAGTTCCTTAAATTTTATAATACAAAAATGATAATTTTCAAGGTCAAGCTTTACACTACCGCACCGAACACTCAGATATGTAATAGTGAGAGGGATATCCAGCTTTCCATAAGAACAGACCTTGAGGAGGAGCTGTGGGTCCGGCTTTTCTTCTATCTCTTGACTTTAGTATAACCTCAACCTCTGATGGTGGAATTTTTCCCCTTCCTACTTCCACGAGTGTTCCGGTGATATTTCTGGCCATTTTATACAAAAACCCATCAGCCTTCATGAAGACGCTTATCCATAAGCCTTTCCTGGTAATTTTAATCTTTTCCATATATCTGACAGGTGTCCTACAGGGGCTTCCTTGATTTTGAAAAGATGAAAAATCATGTCTGCCGATAAGGTAATTTGCAGCCTCTTGCATCTGGTCACAATTTAACGGAAAAGTAACCAGCCAGGCGAAATTCTTAAACCAGGGTGGAAGGTAAACATGGTTATAAATGAAATATCTGTAAACTTTATAGCAAGCACTGTGTCGAGCATGAAACTTGTCTGAAACATAACAGGCACGAATTATCCTGATATCAGGTGGTAAGATGCTATTTAGAGCATATGGTAACTGAGCAAGAGGAAAAGAAAGAGAAGTTTTAAAATTTATAACCTGTCCCCTCGCATGTACTCCAGTATCGGTTCTCCCGGCACAAATTACCGAAACCTTTTTTGATAAGACTTTACTTAAAGCTCGCTCTACTTCGCCCTGGACGGTGGGAACATCAGGTTGAATTTGCCAACCACAGTAATTAGTTCCATCGTAAGCCAGTGTAAGCTTAATATTGGGCATTCTATTAAAAGAGAATCTTTCCTACACTAACTTTACCTTACACATTAAAGCATTATCTCCTCTGCGATAACCTAATTTTATTATTTTGGTGTAACCACCATTTTGATTTTGATACCGAGGAGCAATAACCGAGAAGAGCTTACTTACCACCTTTTTATTTTTAACTGTTCTTAACACCAACCTCCGATGGTGAAGAGAATTCTCCTTGGCTAAGGTTATCATCCTTTCCGCCAGCCTTGCGGTTTCTTTGGCTTTAGCCTGGGTGGTAATAATCTCCTCTTTAAATAAAAGATCTTTTACTTGATTGGAGAGAAGAGCTCTACGCTGGTCTCTATCCCGTGAGAGCTTTTTTCCTTTTTTCTTATGTCTCATTTTCATTACCCTTTAATTCAAGATTGTATTCAGCAAGTTTCTTTCTCAATTTCTCTAAGGACTTTTCCCCAAAGTTGTGTAACATCAAGAGGTCTTTAGGAGCCATTTTAACAAGATCGCCGACCTTCATTATGCCTGCGTTTTTCAATGCATTAATGACTGAAGTAGAAAGACCTATTTCTTCAACGTCATTTTTTAAAAATTCATTCTTAGATTCTTCTTCTTCCTTTGGTTTTTCTTCTTTTTCCTCTAAAACACATAAACTTGCGAAATCACGAAGAATTCTGGCAGCTTGAGTCAATGCCTCCTCTGGTTTTATGGTTCCATCAGTAAAAATTTCCATAATCAGAGAATCAAAGCTGGTCTTTCTTCCAATCCGAGCCGGGTGAACTTCATATTTAACCTTGGTAACAGGAGTGAATATAGAATCTATGGGAATAGTTCCAATGGGTTGATTTTCTCCCCTGTTTTCACTGGCCTCCACATAACCTCTTCCCCAGGCCAGTCTTATCTGCATGGTAAATCTTGTGTTCTCATCGTTTAAAGTAGCAATGTGTAGATCTGGATTTACAACCTCAACCTCTTTATCAGTTTTAATGTGAGCGGCTTTCACCTCAAGAGGGCCTTTTTCATCAATTAATACCTCCTTTTCTTCATCAGTATATAGCTTAACTCTGAGTTTTTTCAAATTTTGAATGATCTGTAGAACATCTTCTTTAACTCCCGGCAAAGTAGCAAACTCGTGAGTTACCCCATCTATTTTTATGGCCGTCACAGCTGCTCCTGAAATTGAGGAAAGTAATATCCGACGAAGAGAATTACCCAGTGTTATACCATAACCTCTTTCCAGAGGTTCTATGACAAACTTTCCATAAGTTGGAGAGAGAGTTTCTTTTTCAATTTTTATTTTTTCTGGCTTTATTAGTTCTCTCACCAATTCCTCCTTTATCAAGATTTTTACTAAACAATAAAATACTGGTTAACGGGAATAATACTCCACAATAAGAGAAACATCAACCTCTTGATCCAGTTCTTCCCTTTCGGGAAACCGCAATACCTTTCCTTTCAAAAGCTTGTCATCTCTTTCCAGCCAGGCAGGTACGGCTCTACCACTTGAGCTCTGTAAATTCTGTTTAATAACCTCCAGTTTTCTACTTCTTTTGTTAAGTTCTATAACATCTCCTTCTTTTACAAGATAGGAGGGACTCTTCACCTTTCTGTCATTAACCATAAAATGGCCGTGTACAACCAACTGTCGAGCCTGAGCTCTACTGGCACAAAAACCTAATCTGAAGATAACATTATCCAGTCTTCTCTCCAGAAGGCGCAGGAGCTCTTCTCCGGTTATACCCTTCATCTTTTCTGCTCTTTCGTAATATCGCCGAAATTGGGTCTCTGTAACTCCATATTTAAATCGCAGTTTTTGTTTTTCTCTTAACTGACGGGCATATTGTGACATTCGTCTCTCGGAAATTACGGGAACTCTTCTTCTTTCCAGAGCACACTTATTGGTTAAACATCTTTCCCCTTTTAAAAATAGCTTGGTATTTAATCGACGGCAGCGAACACATTTACTTTCCAGCTTTAAGCCCATTTTTCATCTCCTCTTACACCTTACGTTTTTTTGGAGGACGGCATCCATTATGAGGAATGGGTGTTGCCTCTCTTATAGCCACCACCTTTAACCCGCTTGCCTGAAGTGTTCTTATTGCTGTTTCACGGCCGGATCCAGGACCCTTGACCACCACTATAACTCTCTGGAGTCCGTAATTTTCCTGGGCTTTTTTAGCTGCATCTTCTGCAACCTTTTGGGCAGCAAAGGGAGTTCCTTTCTTTGTTCCCTTAAACCCTACCACCCCTGCAGAGGACCAGCAAAGAACATCTCCTTCCAGATTAGTAATGGTAACAATAGTGTTGTTAAACGTAGAATGTATGTATGCCATTCCCTCTTCTACTTTTTCTCTTTTCTTCTTTTTTTCTTTTTTCCTTTTAGAAGCCACTTCTATATCTCCTTAAAAATTATTCTTGATTTATTTCTTCTTCTTTTTTGCTCCAACAGTTCGGCGAGGACCCTTCCGGGTTCTTGCATTACATCTTGTCCTCTGTCCCCGAACCGGTAATCCTTTTTTATGTCTTATCCCTCTATAGCAGCTAATACTTATGAGCCGGGAAATGTTACTTTTTATCTCCTGTCTTAAATCACCCTCTATTTTGTAATTTTCTTCAATGATATGCCTTAATCTGTTTATTTCATCTTCAGTTAGATCCTTTATTTTAGTGTTAGGATTTATTCCTGCTTCATGCAGTATTCTCTCAGAACGACTGCGTCCTATTCCATATATAGCAGTTAGCCCTATTACTGCTGCTTTATTAGGGGGAAGTTCCACCCCGGCAATTCTGGCCATTTTATCCTCCTTACCCCTGGCGCTGCTTATGCTTGGGATTTTCGCAAATTACCCTTATAACTCCCTTTCTTTTAATAATCTTACACTTCTTACATATTTTTCTAACCGAAGACCTTACTTTCATTATCTCCCCTTTCCTTCTCTGTAAATTATTCTACCCCTGGTGGGATCATAAGGTGAAATCTCCAGATTTACCCTATCACCAGGTAAAATGCGAATAAATTTCATTCTCATCTTTCCACAAACATGAGCTAATACTCGATGGCCATTTGGTAGTTCCACTCTAAATGTGGCATTAGGGAGGGTTTCTATCACAATCCCTGATGCCTTTATCATTTTTTCCTTAGGCAAATTGCCCCTCCTTCTAATAATTAACAGGTTAAAATTTTAGGTTTTCCATCTACCACGGCCACCGTATGTTCAAAATGAGCAGAGGGTTTACCATCACAAGTTACAACAGTCCAGCGGTTATCCAATACTTTAACTTCTTCGTGTCCGGCGTTAACCATAGGCTCTATAGCTAAAACCATCCCTTCTCTCAATATCTCGCCCCTGTGGGCTTTACCAAAATTAGGGACTATCGGGTCTTCATGAAGAGAAAAACCCACCCCATGTCCAAATAAAACTTTAACCACTGAGAAGCCAGCTTTTTCTACATGTCTTTGAATCGCATTACTGATATCCCCTACTCTGTTTCCTGCCCTCATCTGTCCAATCCCCTTATAAAGAGCTTCTTCCGTAACTCTCAAAAGCCGTGCCTTTTCCTCCGAAATTTCACTCACGGCAAACGTTTTAGCCGAATCTGCTATAAATCCATCCAGGTTAACTCCTACATCAATGGAAACAATGTCACCCACCTTTATAACCCGTGCAGAAGGAATTCCGTGAACCACCTCCTCATTTATGGAAATACAGCAATTACTGGGATAACCTCTGTATCCCTTGAAGGCAGAACGAGCTCCTTTTTTCTTTATAAATTCACCAATCCATTCATCAATCTCCTGTGTTGTGACTCCTGGTTTTATTATATTTTTAACTTCTTGAAAAATCTCTGCAATTATCAGACCGCTTTCTCTAATACGACAAATTTGATTCTTTGTTTTTACTCGAATCATATAAGATTAATGATTCTCTCAAAAACCTCCTGAGGGGTTCCCTCTCCCGAAATACTTCTTAAAAGACCCTTTTTTTGATAGTACTCAATTAAAGGATGAGTATGTTTAAAATATACTTTGAGTCTGTTATTTATAGTTTCCTCATTATCATCTGCTCGCTGAACCAACCTGTTTCCACAGTCCTGACAGATCATCCGGGGTGGTATATTTTCCACATGATAAACTTTACCGCATTCTTGACACACTAACCTTCCTGTAAGTCTTTTTATCACTGTATCTTTATCAACTTCTAAATTTATTACCAGATCCAGCTTTTCTCCTCTGTCTTCCAGATATCTGTCGAGAGCTTTTGCCTGATTTATATTGCGAGGAAAACCATCCAGAATAAAGCCGTCTTTTAAACTCTCAATTTTTTCTTCTATTATCTGCATGATAATTGAATCAGGAACAAGTTCACCTTTTTCCATATATGACCTGGCCTCCTTTCCAAGAGAAGTCTCTTTTACCACCACTTCCCTGAGCAGGTCACCGGCCGATAGATGTGGCACATTTAACTTTCTGGATAATTTCTCTGCCTGTGTTCCCTTACCTGCTCCGGGAGGACCCAGCATGACTATTTTCATGGTAAAACCTCACGTCCTTCCCCTGATAAATCCCCTGTAATGTCGCATGAGAAGATGCGATTCGAGTTGCTGGGCTGTATCCAGGGCAACTCCAACAGCAATAAGTATGGAAGTTCCTCCAAAAGGGAAACTGTTGTATAGAAGTTCCTGATTGATAAGCACCGGCACAATAGCAATGAAAGCAAAAAATAAGGCTCCCATAAAAGTAACTCTGGTAAGCACACTGGTTACATATTCAGCAGTTGGCTTTCCAGGTCTCAGTCCGGGTATGAATCCACCGTACCTTCGCATATTATTGGCTACTTCAACAGGATTAAAAACGACTGCCGTATAGAAAAAAGTGAAAAATATTACTGCCAGAGCATATAGAATATAGTATAGCAAAGAACCAGGAGAAAGCCAGCGAGCAACTTCCTGAGCCAGAGGATGATTTATAAATCTTGCAAGAGTCGAGGGGAAAAGAAGAACGGAAATGGCAAAAATTATAGCGATCACTCCCACTCCACCTATACGAATGGGAAGATAGGTAGTCTGTCCCCCATAGGCGCGCCTGCCTACTATTCTTCTGGCATAGCGAATGGGAATTCTTCTTTCAGCCTGATAAATAACAACCACAGCAGCAGTTACCAGTATAGATATTACGGTAAACAGAAAAATTATAAATGGAGCCAATTGCCCGGTCTGGGCTAACCTTAAGATGTTTCCAGTAGCCGGCCTAATTTGAGCAACAATCCCGGCAAAAATTATTAAAGAAATACCATTTCCAATTCCTCTTTCGGTTATTTTCTCTCCAATCCACATGATAAATATAGTCCCTGTTATAAGAGTTAAAACTGCCGGAAAAAGAAAATTGAAACCTCTCATATAAACAAAAGCGCCATTATTTATACTCTGAATCCAGTAACAAAGAGCTATCCCCTGAACGGCAGCTATAGGAATGGTGGCAAATCTTGCATATTGGGTTATTTTCTTTCTACCCTCTTCCCCCTCACGAGCCAGTTCCTCAAGTCTGGGAATGGCCACGGTTAAAAGCTGCATTATGATAGAGGCACTTATATAAGGCATGACCCCCAGAGAGAAAATCGACATCCTTCTGAGTGCACCTCCAGCGAATATATTCATTAATCCAAAAGCACCGGTTTGAAAAATTGTCGACTGAGCAAGAGCTTCTATATCAACTCCTGGAATAGGAATAAAGGAGCCTAATCTGAAAACAATAAACATGAATAAAGTAAAAATTATTCTTCGCCGGAGCTCAGGAATCTTAAAAATACTCTGAAGTTTATCTAACATTTTATTACCTCTACTTTCCCTCCGGCTTGAGAAATTTTACTCTCTGCGCTTTTGGAAAAAGAATGAGCTTTCACATGTAAAGGTTTATTCAGTGTCCCTTTTCCGAGGATCTTTACGAAAGACGTCTTCTTAATAAAGCCCCTCTTTTTCAAAACTTCAGGATCCACTAAAGTTCCGGCTTCAAAAACGTTCAGTTCCCCCACATTAACGATCTCGTATTCTTTCTTTCGGAAAGCAGAAAAGCCCCTTTTGGGAATCCTGCGGGTAAGGGGCATTTGACCCCCTTCAAACCAGGGCGGAATTTTACCACTTCCTCTCGCCTTTTGTCCCTTGGTTCCCCGAGTACAGGTTTTTCCGTGACCTGAACTTGGACCTCTCCCCACTCTCTTCTTACGCTGAGTCGCTCCGGGGGGAACTTTAAGTATCTCTATTAAGTTCACTTTTAACTCCTTTACCTCTTAATCTAAATACTTCCTCTGGTGAACGCAAATTCTTTAGACCTTCAATAGTAGCTTTAGCTAAATTAAGTGGATTATCACTACCAAGGGATTTGGTTAAAATATCCTTTATTCCAGCGAGTTCAACAATTGCTCTTACTGTGGTTCCAGCAATAATTCCTGTTCCAGGGGAAGCTGGCTTAAGCAAAACTTTAGATGCTTTGTATTTACCAATTACCTCATGGGGAATGGTGTTGTTTACTACAGGTATCTGAAGAAGGTTCTTTTCAGCCTCTCGGCGCCCCTTGTTAATGGCAAGGAGAAGTTCGCGGGCTTTACCCAGACCCAATCCAACCCATCCATTTTTATTACCCACAACCACGAGAGCGTTAAAACCTATCTTCCTGCCCCCCTTAACAACCGTAAAAACTCTCCTGACCCTTATTAATCTTTCCTCTAATTCACCAACTTCCTCTGGTGTCTCAACCAGTTCTTCTATAATCTCTTTTTGCATCTTTACTCCCTGAGTCTAAAATTCAACTCCCTGTTTTCTTACACCATCTGCTAAGGCCTTTATTCTACCATGATAAGGATAGCCACTTCGATCAAAAACCGCTTTTTTTATCCCTTTTTGAATTGCCAGTTTACCCAAATCCTCTCCTAATCTCCTGGCAATTTCCATACTTTTGTAATTGCTTTTATCCTGTTTATCTTTTTTATAGATTAAGGAGGATAGGGAAAGCAAGGTTATCCCTTTTGTATCATCGATAATCTGTGCATAAATGTAACGGTTACTTTTGTAAACACAAAGCCGTGGCCTATCTGAGGTTCCATAGATTTTCTTTCTTATTCCTTTCTTCCTTCTTTCCCTGCGTCTGATTTTTTCTTCTACGGATCTCATTTTTCCACCCTATTTATAATCAGCTAACTATCCTTTGCCACCCAGGGCGGCTTTTCCCACTTTAAGTTTTACCACTTCATCTTTATACCTTATGCCCTTCCCCTTATAAGGATCGGGCTTCTTTATACTTCTGATTTCCGAAGCTACTTCTCCCACTTTTTGCTTATCACACCCCGAAACTTTTATAGTGGTAGGGTCTGGAACTTCAATTTTAATTCCCTGAGGTGGAATATAGGTAACTGGATGAGAAAATCCAAGGTTTAAAGTCAATTTACCACCCTCAAGGGAGGCACGATAACCCATACCCACTATCTTAAGTTCTTTCTCGTATCCCTCAAGCACTCCTTTTACCATATTAAAAATTAAACTCCTGATGGTCCCGTGCAGAGCTCTGGCTTTCTTGTCATCTCTTAATCTTTGAACCAGAATCTGACCATTCTCCAGTACAACTCGACAGCAAAGAGGAATTTTCTGCGTTAACCCCCCCTTAGGACCCTTTATTCTGATCTGGCCCTCCTCTATAGAAACTTCAACTCCTTTGGGAACAGAAATTGGCTTCTTTCCAATTCTGGACATTACCAGCTCCTTTCTGACCTCAGATTGGCTATTTTATATTTAATAAAATACTGAATTACCACACATAACAAATTACTTCTCCTCCCACTCCTAACCTCTTAGCTTCCTGTCCGGTAAGTATGCCTTTAGAAGTAGAAAGAATACATATTCCAAGTCCACTGCAGACGCGAGGAATCTCATCCTTGGAAACATATATTCTTCTTCCTGGACTACTCACCCTCTCCAGGTTTCTTATCACCCTTTCTCCATCTGAGAACTTCAGAAAGATCTCCAAAAACTTCTTACCCTCCTTTACCTTGACTTTGTAGCCTTTAATGAACCCTTCCCGTCTCAAAACTTCAGCAATAGCTTCCTTCATCTTAGAACCCGGGACTTCCACACTTTCCTTGTAAACCATATTAGCGTTTCTTATTCTGGTTAAAAAATCAGCAATTGGATCAGTCTGCATATACCCCTCTCTTTGTATCACCAACTTGCTTTTTTAACTCCCGGAAGATACCCCTTATAGGCTAATTCTCGGAAACAGAGACGACATATACCAAATTGCCGAATATAAGCTCTCGGCCTTCCACATCTTCCACAACGGTTGTACTTTCTTACCTTAAACTTAGGTTCTCTCTTCCACTTCTCTATTAAAGCTTTCCTTGCCATGATGGCCCCTTTATTCTAACATTTACTGACTGCTGAAAGGCATACCCAATTTTCTGAGTAATTCCATGGCCTCCTCATCACTCCTGGCCGTGGTAACAATTGTTACCGAAAGACCCGGAAGTCTGGATGCATCTTCATATTCTGCCTCAGGAAAAATAAGCTGATCACGAAAACCAATTGTGATGTTTCCCTGTCCATCAAAAAATCTGGGAGAAATTCCATGAAAGTCTCTGATCCTTGGCATTGCCAGATTAAAAAGTCGATCCAAAAATTCATACATCCTGTCTCCCCTCAGTGTGACTTTACAACCTATAGCCATCCCCTTCCTTAAATTGAACCCCGCGATAGACCTTTTTGCTTTTGTAACAATTGGTTGCTGTCCGGTAATTAAAGCAAGGGACTTTTTTGCCACTTCTATTAACTTAGGCTCGGTTTTTGCTCTTCCCAAACCCACATTTACACAAACCTTCTCCACCCTCGGAACCCTCATGGGATTGTCAAATCCCAATTCCTTCATTAGCTGAGGAACGATCTCTTTTTTGTATAACTCTTTTAATCTGGCCATAACTGAATCCTTAGTCTATTACTTCTCCACACTTCTTACATATTCTGAGTTTTTCTTTTTCTCCATCTTCAAGAACGTTAATTTTCATCCCAATTCTCGTTTTTTTCCCACAACGAGGACAAACAAACATTACCTTGCAAGAAGGAATGGGAGCTTCCCTTTCTACAATTCCACTTTCCTGACCTCTTCTTCTTGGCCGAATATGACGTTTAACAATATTGACTCCTTCCACTACCACCTTATCTTCTTTGGGAATCCTCTCTATTACCCTTCCCACCTTGCCCTTATCCTTGCCAGATATAACCACTACTTCATCGCCAACTTTTATACGAGACACCTTAGCCTCCTAAAGAACCTCCGGTGCAAGAGATATTATTTTCATAAAATTTTTCTCCCGTAATTCTCTGGTTACCGGTCCAAAAATACGTGTACCCCTTGGATTACCTGCATTGTCTATGATTACACCAGCGTTTTCATCAAATCTGATGTAAGTCCCATCCTTTCTCCGCACTTCTTTTTTTGTCCTCACCACCACAGCTCTTACTACTTCACCTTTTGGTATCTCGGAATTGGGTATGGTCTTCTTAACTGAAGCTACGATCACATCCCCCACACTGGCATACCGGCGTGAGGAACCACCCAGTATCCCTATACACATTATTCTTTTTACTCCTGAGTTATCAGCCACTACAAGTTGTGTTCTAAGTTGAATCATGGCCTACCTGTTCCCTCTTTAATATTTCAATCACTCTCCACCTTTTTTCCTTAGAAAGGGGTCTTGTTTCCTGTATTTTTACCAAATCACCTATTTTGCATTCATTTCGCTCATCATGTGCCTTTACTTTCTTACGCTTGGTAATTGTTTTACCATAAAGAGGATGAGCCATTCTTCGCTCAATTTTCACCACTACAGTTTTGTCCATCTTATCACTAACTACCTCTCCCACCAGAACTTTAGACTGTCGCCTCAACTTACACTCCTGTTTTTGTTTATGCCTAATTCTCTTTCTCTTAAGAGAGTCTTTATACGTGCTATTTCTTTTTTTACCTGTCTCTTCTTTGACGGTGTGGTCATTTTACCCTGAGCTACCTGTATCCTTATATCTAAAAGTTCCTTCTCCAGTTTTCTCAGTCTCTCTAAAAGATCTGCTCGTTCTAACTCTCTTAATTCATCCATCCTCATAATAAAGCCTCTTCAGCACAGATAAATTTGGTCTTTATGGGCAGCTTATGGGAAGCCAGAGTTAGAGCATCTTTAGCTTTTCTTTCATCTACTCCACCAATTTCAAAAAGGACCCTACCAGGGCGAACCACAGCTACCCAGAAAGCGAGTTCGCCTTTTCCTTTGCCCATTCTGGTTTCTAAGGGCTTTTTTGTAACCGATTTATCGGGGAAAATTCTGATCCACAGACGACCCTCATGTTTCAAATTCCTCACAATAGTAACACGAGTCGCCTCAATCTGCCTTGCTGTTATCCATCCTCCCTCCTGAGCAATAAGTCCATATTCCCCAAAACTCAGTTCAACCCCACTGCTTGCTATTCCCTTAACTTTTCCTCTTTGTGTTTTTCTATATTTAACTCTTTTGGGTTGTAAAGGCATCTTCTAATTTCTCCTCAAAAGTTTTTCTGGGTAAAACTTCACCCTTATAAATCCAGACTTTCACTCCGATACATCCATAAATGGTGTGGGCAGTTGCAACTCCATAGTCAATATCGGCCCTCAATGTGTGTAGTGGAATTTTCCCTTCCTTCATCCACTCTTTTCTGGCTATTTCTGCTCCTCCTATCCTGCCTTTACACATAATCTTTATACCTTCGGCCCCCATTTCCATCACTCTTGAAATCGCCTCTCTCATCGCTCTCTTAGCACTCACTCTTCTTTCTAATTGGAAAGCGATCCTCTCAGCCACAAGTTGAGCATCAAGTTCTGGTCGAGTGACTTCCTGAACATTCAAAAATATTTTACTGTCGGGAGCAAATCGGGATAACTCTTCTTTAACTTTTTCAATAGTCTCTCCCTTCTTTCCAATAATTATACCTGGCCTGGCCGCATATATAGTAATCCGTAGCTTGTTGGTTGCCCTTTCTATTAGAACGTCAGAAATACTTGCTCTTTTGAACTTTTTCATAAGATGTTCACGAATTTTAAGATCGCTTTCTAAGATTTTGGCATACTCCTTTCCTTCAGCATACCAGCGAGCATGCCAGTCCTTTATTACACCCAGTCTCAATCCTTCTGGATTTACTTTTTGCCCCAAACTTTCCTCCTTTGTTTAACTCAAGTCCTGGTAATTAAAATATGTAATATTTAAATAAAACTTTTACTTACTGTCAAGAACAATGGTTATGTGGGAGGTTCTTCTTCTCATCAAATCAGCTCTACCCCTCGCTCTTGGTTTTATTCTCTTGAGCGTTGGACCTTTGTCCACCTGAGCGATCTTTACAAAAAGATTGTCCCTGGAAAGATCAAAGTTGTTCTCAGCATTTGCTATTGCTGAATTTAAAATTTTCTCTATAATCCCGGAGGCCTTTTTGGGAGTCAGTTTCAAAATATTCAAAGCCTCCTCAACTGTTTTTCCTCTTATGAGTTCAGCAACTTTTTGAGCTTTAAAGGGTGATATTCTTATGTATTTTCCTACCGCTCGAACTTCCATACTTCAACCTCAACTAAATTTATTTAGGTGCAATGACACGCTTGGTGTGAGCCCCATGATGGTCAAACCTTCGAGTAGGGGCAAATTCACCCAGTTTATGACCTACCATTTCTTCGGTAATATATACATTCTTAAATTCTTTTCCGTTATGCACAGCGAAAGTATATCCAACAAACTCAGGAATTATAGTGGATCTTCTGGACCAGGTCTTTATGGGTTTCTTCTGACCCTCTTTTTTCATCTTTTCTACTTTTTCCAGTAAGGAAGGGTCAACCCACGGTCCTTTTTTTACCGAACGACCCATAAAATACCTCCTATTTTTTTCTCCTTTGAACTATTAGTTTGTCAGAGGGTTTACCTTTTTTGCGAGTTTTCTTCCCCTTGGTTGGCTTACCCCATGGAGTCACAGGGTGTCTTCCTGGACCACTTCGACCTTCACCTCCGCCGTGAGGATGATCAATAGGATTCATCGTGGATCCACGCACATAAGGTCTTCTTCCCATTAAACGAGCCCTACCAGCTTTTCCTATCTGTATGTTTTCATGATCAACATTTCCTACCTGGCCCAAAGTTGCCCGACACTCAAGAGGGATAAGACGGATTTCTCCTGAAGGAAGTTTAATCTGGGCGTATTTACCTTCCTTGGACAAAAGTTCTGCCGAAGTTCCTGCCGCTCGACAGAGCTGTCCACCCTTACCTTTCTTTAACTCTATATTGTATATCAGACTACCTTCCGGTATCTTAGCCAGAGGAAGGGTGTTACCTACTTTCAAAGGGGCATCTTCGCCAGACATCACCTCGTCCCCAACTTTGAGATCAACTGGACAGATTATATATCTTTTTTCTCCATCCACATATTGCAATAAAGCAATTCGAGCTGAACGATAAGGGTCGTACTCAATAGCCACCACCCTGGCAGGTATCCCATCTTTGTCTCGTTTGAAATCTATAATTCTATACTTTCTTTTTACTCCTCCTCCTCGATGACGACAGGTGATTCTTCCCTGATTGTTTCTACCTGGAGCTTTCTTCAAATCAACAGTTAAAGTTTTTTCTGGTTTTTTCCTGGTTATCTCGGAAAAGGTGGAACCTGTTTGATGTCTTCTTCCCGGAGTTGTTGGTTTATAAACTTTTATTGGCATAATTAAACTCCTAATTGTTCAATGGTATATCCTGGTTTTAATTTAACAATAGCTTTTTTCCATGAAGAGGTCTTTCCCACAACTCTCCCTCTCCATCTTCGAGCTTTGGGTTTTGTTCTCAATGTCCTCACCTTTTCTACCCTCACATTAAAAAGTTCCTCGACTGCCTTTTTTATCTCAATCTTGGTAACATCCAGAGGAACCTTGAACATGTAAACACCTTCTTTCTGTAAGTCAGTGGCCTTTTCAGTAACAACAGGAGCTATTATTATTTCGTAAGGGCTTTTACTCATTTTCTGAGCCTCTCTGTTAATTTAATTAGAGAATCTCTGGTTAAAAACAAATTATTGTGAGAAACAACGTGATATTCACACACATTGGATGCTAAAATTAATCTCAAGTTCTTTATATTGGAGGAGGCTCTGTGAACTTTTTCATCCTTGTCTTCCATAATTATAAGTGTTTTACCATTTAAATTTCCCATCTGCCTGGAAAAACTCTGAAGAAAAGTGGCCATCTCTTTGGTTTTTCCCTTTTCAACTCTCAGTTTATCCAGAACAAAAAGCCTACCTTCTTTCACTTTTAATCTTAAGCTGGAAATTAACGCTAATCTCTTTTTTTTCTTAGGCAGAGAATAACTAAAGTCACGTGGTTTAGGACCAAAAACTGTTCCTCCTCCTACCCAGAGAGGAGACCTGATACTTCCTGCTCTCGCCCTACCGGTTCCCTTTTGAGGCCAGGGTTTTCTGCCACCACCACTAACTTCACCTCTTGTTTTGGTAGAGGCTGTCCCCTGACGCAAATTACTCTGATAGGCAAGAATTGCCTCTCTCAAAACAGGTCGATTTATCTCCCCTTGAAAAATCTCATCATCTAACTCAACGGTTCCAACCTCTTGAGCTTGCATATTGTAAACTTTCCATTCCATTTATTTTTTCTCCTCCCTCAGGATTAACAGTTCACCTGTCTTCCCAGGGACAGCTCCTTTAATTAACAAAAAATCATTTTTTTCATCAACTTCCACAATTTCGAGGTTTCTCACAGTTACCGTATCCTGACCCATTCTTCCCGGCATTTTTTTTCCTTTGAAAACACGAGAGGGATCAGCTGAGGCCCCTATAGACCCCGGTCGTCGATGCCACTGTCCAGAACCGTGGGAAGCAGGACCTCCAGCAAAACCGTATCTTTTCATCACACCGGCAAAACCTTTACCTTTAGAGACACCTGTCACCTTAACCAGATCTCCTTTCTTGAAGATATTTACCCTTATTTCATCTCCGGGTTTATATTTAGCCAGGGTCTCTTTGTCAACCCTTATTTCGCGCAAATAACGTCTTGGGCTAACATTGTGCTTTTTAAAATGACCAAGTAAAGGTAAATTGAGCTTTTTCTCCTCCATCTCTTCAAAACCAAGCTGAAGAGAATCATACCCATCCTTCTCTTTTTCTTTCTTCTGAACCACAACACACGGCCCGGCTTTAACCACGGTAACAGGCACTACTTTATCTTCCTCAAAAATCTGTGTCATTCCCAGTTTTTTTCCTAATATAGCTCTCATTAATTTTCTCCCCACTTCATTATAGTTTAACTTCAACATGAACTCCAGTGGGCAAATTTAACCCCATCAGGGCATCTATGGTCTTGGGGTTGGAATCCAAAATGTCAATAACCCGCTTGTGAATTCTTATCTCAAATTGTTCCCGAGAATCCTTGTGTGTATGAGGAGATCGGGTAATAGTGTATCTGGTGATCTTAGTGGGTAGTGGAATAGGACCTCGCACTCTGGCACCTGTACGTTCAATTGTATCCACAATGCGTCTTACTGATTGATCCAGAATTTTGTGATCATAGGCTTTTAACCTGATTCTGATTCTTTGATTAGGCATAATCTTCCACTCCTCGATTTACTCTTTTCCCAGAATTTTTTTTGCTCTCTCTTCTGGAATTTCCTGATAATGAGAAAATTCTATATTGGGCAGAGCTTTTCCCTGGGACAGGGATCTCAATCGAGTAACATAGCCAAAAAGTTCCACCAGAGGAACATACGCAACTATAACTTTTTGTTCCCCGATAGTATCGGTAGATAGTATCTGTCCCCTCCGGGAAGAAAGATCAGCTATTATGTCACCAAAAAATTCTACCGGTGTTCTTATTTCCACTTTCATTATGGGTTCCAAAAGATAAGGCTGAGCTTCTCTCGCTGCCTTACGAAAAGCAATCAACGCTGCTGTCTTGAAAGCATACTCCGAGGAATCAACCGGATGATAGGAACCGTCAAGTAAGGTAGCTTTAACATCAACAAGAGGATAACCTGCCAGAACTCCAGAAAGTAAAGCTTGCTCAATCCCCGCCTTTATAGCAGGAATATATTCCTTGGGAATTACTCCACCCTTGGTTTTATCTATAAAAACAGGTTCACTATCTTTTCTTGGCTCCACCTCAATAACAACATCTCCGTATTGTCCCCTCCCACCTGTTTGATGGATGTATTGACCTCGTGCTTGTGCTTTTCCTTTTATACTTTCCCTGTAAGCAACCTGTGGTTCTCCAGCATTTACGTGAAGACCAAATTCTCGTCGCAACCTATCAAGCATTATATCCAGATGAAGCTCCCCCATTCCAGAGATTATAGTTTGACCTGTTTCCTCATCCTGTTTGACTTTAAAAGTGGGATCCTCCTCACTTAATCTCGAAAGAGCGTGAATCAATTTATCCTGTTCACTTTTGGATTTTGGCTCAACAGCCATGGATATCACAGGTTCACAAAATTTAATTGGTTCAAGCAATATGGGACTTTGCTCATCACACAGAGAGTCCCCGGTATCTATATTTCGAGGACCGACCATGGCTCCAATTTCCCCTGCATGCATCTCGGATCTGTCTATTCTATAGTTAGCGTGCATCTCTAAAATTCTGCCCACACGTTCCTTCTTTTGCTTAGTAGCGTTATAAACCGAAGACCTTGACCGCAATTTTCCCGAGTAAATCCTAAAATAGGTAAGTCTTCCAACATATGGGTCAATTGCTACTTTGAAAGCAAGAGCAGACAGAGGTTCCTCCTCTGAGGCCATTCTTGTTTCCTTCTTTCCAGTTAGAGGATTTACCCCTTCTATCGGAGGAACATCTAAGGGAGAAGGCAAATAATCAACTATTCCATCTAAAAGCGGTCTTATTCCTTTATTTCTTAAAGCCGTTCCACAAAAAATTGGAACACTCTGATGTTTTAGTGTAAGCAGTCTTACACCTCTTTTTATCTCTTCTGGAGATAAGTCTCCCTCCTCCAGAAATCTCTCTAAGAGGTAGTCATCAGACTCGGCAATTTTTTCCACCAGCTGATGATGAAGCTCCATAGACTTATCTCTGAGTTCTTGAGGAATAGGTTCTTCTTTAATTTTGGCATCCAGTTTATCGCTTTCCCAAATAAATGCCTTCATTCTCACCAGGTCAACTATTCCACAGAAATTCTGTTCTTCCCCAATAGGCAGTTGAACTATAAGTGGGACAAGCTCAAATTTCTTTTTTATCTGTTCAATTACCCGGAAAAAATTAGAACCAACTCTATCTAATTTGTTTATGAAAGTGATTCGAGGAATCCTGTACTTATTTGCCTGTCGCCAAACAGTTTCAGATTGAGGTTCAACTCCTTCCACACCACAAAAAATAATCACCGCCCCATCCAGAACCCTGAGAGCCCTTTCTACTTCAACCGTAAAGTCCACATGTCCAGGGGTATCAATAATGTTTATCCTGTATCCCTTCCAACTACAACTTGTAGCGGCTGAGGTAATAGTAATACCTCTTTCTTTTTCCTGTTGCATCCAGTCCATTACCGCTGTTCCCTCGTGAACTTCACCAACCTTGTGGATCTTACCAGTATAATAAAGGATTCTCTCGGTTGTTGTAGTCTTACCGGCATCAATATGAGCTACGATACCAATATTTCTGATTTTTTCCACTGGAAAACCATTCATAGGTCTTTACCACCTGTAATGTGCAAAGGCACGATTTGCCTCTGCCATTTTATGGGTATCTTCTTTTTTCTTCACCGCTGCACCTTCGCCCCGGGAAGCCAGGATAATCTCCTCAGCCAGCCTTTCTTTTATTGGCTTACCCTTTCTCCCTCTGACAAATTCTACTATCCAGCGTATAGCAAGAGCCTCTCTTCTCTCCGGTCTTACTTCTGTCGGAACCTGATAGGTAGCACCACCCACTCTCCGGGGACGAACTTCCAGGACAGGCTTGACATTCTCAAGAGCAGTTAAAAACACTTCCAGGGGATTTTTCTTTGTCCTTTTTTCAATAATCCTAAAACACTCGTAGCAGATCTTTTCAGCCTTGCTTTTCTTACCATCCCGCATCAGTTTGTTGATAAACTTAGTCACCGTTTTACTGTTGTAAACAGGATCTGGCTTAACCTCTCTTTTCTCAGCAATTTTTCTCCTTGCCATATAAGACTCCTAACTTCTTTTCTGTCCGTACTTGGAACGGGATCTTTTTCTTCCTTCCACTCCTGCAGTATCCAGTGTCCCCCGAATAATGTGGTATTTAACCCCTGGTAAATCCTTGACCCTTCCACCCCTTACCAGAACAATCGAATGTTCCTGTAGATTGTGTCCTTCTCCCGGGATATAGGCCGTAACCATCTTTCCACTGGAAAGTCTAACTCTGGCTATTTTCCTTAAGGCAGAATTGGGTTTCTTAGGAGTTAAAGTTCTAACTGTCACACAAACCCCTTTTTTCTGAGGACAGCCCTCTAAGGCTAAACTCTTCCTCTTAGTTTTTGGAGGTTTTCTTCCCCTTTTAACCAGTTGATTGATAGTAGGCATACTTTACCTCTTTTTTAATTATTTATGCTTAATTTTCCGGTCTCGTTATTTTCAAGCTCATTTCTAAACCCTGTACCAGCAGGGATTAATCGACCAAGGATTACATTAGCCTTCAGTCCTCTCAAGTTATCCACCTGACCTCTTATAGCTGCATCGGCTAAAACCTGTTTAGTCCGCTGAAAAGAGGCGGCAGAAAGAAAACTATCCTTATCTTCTTGAGCAGCTTTTGGTATTGCAAGAAGAACGGGTTTAGCAGTTGCTGGTTTCCCCCCCTGCTGTTTTATTTTAGCATTAACCTCCTCAAGTTCAATTCGGTCAACCTGTTCCCCAGGGAGATAATCAGTATCTCCGGGATCTTCTACCTCTACCTTTCTCATCATCTGTCTTATAATAACTTCAAAGTGTTTAACATTAATCTTAACCCCCTGAGCTCTATAAACCAGCTGTGTTTGATTAACCAGATACTCTTGAACTGCTCGCACACCCTTTACTCTTAACAGAGCACGCGGATTGATTGCTCCCTCAATGAGTTTATCTCCAGCCTCCACCATATCTCCCTCAGAAACAAGTACTTCTCCTTCTGCCTCATAAGTTACTTCCTTATTATTCTCCCCTTTTATTCGGATAAAGGAACGACCCTTTTTCTCGATAAAACTGACTTCACCTTCAATCTCACTTATAAGGGCTTCTTCTCCTTTCTTTTGACGAATTACACCTTTTGAAGGATAAGACTGCTTTCTTGGTTCAAAGAGTTCTGTAGCCCGAGGTAAACCCTGAGGAATATCTCCACCCTTCCTGAATATACCTCCTGTATGGAAAGTTCTTAAGGTAAGCTGAGTTCCGGGTTCTCCTATTGATTGAGCAGCAATAACTCCCACAGCCTCGCCTAAACTTACCATCCGGTGACTGGAAAGATCCCATCCATAACATTTCTGACAGAGACCCCATTTTGCCTGACAGGTTAATGGGGAGCGAATCTTAACCTTTTCGATTCCCATATCCTGAATTTTCCTGGCCATTTCAGCATCTATCTCCTGGTTAGCCTCGAGGATCACTTCTCCTGTTGCTGGATTTATCACAGGAGCAGCAGTCACTCTTCCCGTAATTCTCTCGGCCAGAGACTCCACCTCCTGTCCTTCTTCCATTAAAGCACCCATGTTAAAACCATCTATAGTTCCACAATCCTCCTCAGTTATTATTACATTTTGAGCAACAGCTACCAGCTTCCGGGTTAGATAACCGGCATAGGCTGTTTTCAAAGCTGTGTCTACAAGACCCTTTCTTCCTCCAGAGGTGGATATAAAGTACTCAGGCGCAGAAAGCCCTTCCTTAAAACTGGCGCGAATAGGCTCTTCCCCAATCCTTCCTTTTAACCTACCTCCGGAAACAGGATAAAAATACTGTCTGATAACATCAGAAGGAATTGGAAGGTCCCGGCGAAACACTTCATCCCATAGTTCACGCCGATAGGTCTCTCTGACTGACCGGGACATGAGTCCTCTCATTCCCACAATTTGTCGCAGCTGATCTGCGGAACCTCTTGCTCCTGAATCCCACATCATATAAAGGGGATTTAAAGGATTCTTAGACAGATACTGTAAAACCTTCTCGCCTATCATTTCGGTAGTGCGCATTCCAAGATCAATAATATCTATGTATCTCTCTTCTGGAGTTATAGCACCTTCCTCAGTTAACATATTGTATCCCTGTGCCTCTTCTTCCATCTCCTGAAGGAGTTTTTCCTTTTCTTTGATCGAAGGTATATCAGCAAGAGAAAAGGTCAAACCGGATCTGGTTGCAAATTTAAATCCCAATTTTTTAATTTCATCCAGGACTTCTACTGTTTTCTTATCACCATATTTTTTCCAAACAGCAGTAATAAGTTCAGATAGAGCTGATTTGTTCATAACTTTGTTTTGAAATTCCATCCCTTCAGGTAAAACCTGATTAAAAATAACTCGTCCCGGAGTTGTTTCAAGCCACCTGTTATCGACAAGGAGCTTGATCTTTGAGTGAAGTCCTATCTTCCCGGAATCATAGGCCAGCATTACCTCATCAGGAGAAGAAAAGGCACGAGCTGGTTTTTCATTTTCATCAAGCATCAGGGTAAGGTAATAACACCCTAAGGTTATATCCTGAGTAGGAGTAACAATTGGTTCTCCATGGGCTGGAGAAAGGATATTATTTTCTGAGGCCATCAGAAGTCTGGCCTCAAGTTGAGCCTCTAAGGACAGAGGAACATGGACAGCCATCTGGTCTCCATCAAAATCAGCATTAAAAGCCGTACAGGTCAGAGGATGAAGCTGAATTGCCGGTCCCTCTATTAAAACGGGCTGAAAAGCCTGGATACCAAGACGATGTAAAGTGGGTGCTCTATTTAAAAGAACCGGATGATCTTCAACTACTTTCTCCAGTATTTCCCAGACGAAAGGATCAGCTCTTTCAATTAAGTCATTGGCTCTTTTTATAGTCTCTGCTTTACCCTGTCTCAGAATCTCAGCCAGGACAAAGGGTCTGTAAAGTTCAAGTGCGATCCTTTCAGGAAGACCACACTGATTAAACTTTAATTCTGGACCGGGCACAATAACAGCTCTTCCCGAATAGTCAACCCTTTTACCCAGTAAGTTCTGACGGAATCTTCCCTGCTTACCCTTTATTATTTCTCCCAGAGACTTTAGGGGTCTTCCTCCTGCTCCAAGAATTGGCTGTGGAAGCTTTTCATTTTCGAAAAGAGCATCCACTGCCTGCTGGAGCATTTTCTTCTCGTTCTGAATAATTATCTGAGGAGCTCCAATTTCCAGAAGATACTTTAACCTGTTGTTTCGGTTTATTATCCTGCGATAAAGATCGTTTAAATCAGAATTGGCAAATATACCGCTTTCCAGTTGAACCATAGGTCTAAAATCAGGTGGAATAACCGGTAACACTCGTAAGATCATCCATTCAGGTTTATTACCAGACCTCAAGAAACTCTCCACCACCTCCAGCCTCTTGATCAATTTTATCCTCTCACCTTTGGTTCCACCCTGGAAAAGTTGTTCTTTCAATCTTTCCTTTAGAGAATCCAGTTTTATTCTCTGGAGGATACGCAAAATAGCCTCTGCTCCAATCCCGGCTTCGAAAGCGTCCTCTCCATATTTCTCTTTGTAGTGTTGATACTCCTCCTCTTCCAGTATCTGCAGAGGTTTAAGAGGTGTTTTCTCCGGATCAATAACAATGTAAGAGATAAAGTAAATCACCTTTTCTAAATCGTTTCTCTTTAAACCTAAAAGAAGAGGGAGGTACTTTTTTATATACCATATATGAGCAACAGGAGCTGCAAGCTCAATATGTCCCATCCTTTCCCTTCTAACTTTGGAGGAAGTCACTTCCACTCCACAACGTTCACAAACTACTCCTTTGTATTTCATTTTTCTGTACTTTCCACAGTAACACTCGTAACTCTTGCTGGGACCAAAAATCTGCTCACAGAAGAGGCCCCCTCTTTCCGGACGGAAAGTCCGGTAATTAATAGTGTCTGTTTTCTTAACTTCTCCGTGTGACCATTCTCTTATCTCTTCCGGAGAAGCCAGTTTTATCTTAATCTTGGTTATATCATCAGTTTTCCACAATTTTTATACACCTCCCTGCCCACCGGTAGGCAGGCTATTCTTCTTCTTTTTCCATATCTTTAATGGAATATTTCCTACCGTTTTTCCAGAATTCAAGAGATAACCCCAGAGCTTGAAGCTCTTTCACCAAAACCTTAAATGACTCCGGGGTCTGAGTTTCTAAAGAATTCTCTCCCTTTATTATTCTCTCATGAATCCTGGTTCGGGCCTGAAGATCGTCAGATTTGCTGGTCAGCATTTCCTGAAGAGTGTAAGCAGCTCCATAGCCTTCCAGAGCCCACACTTCCATCTCACCGAAACGCTGACCCCCCTGTCTTGATCTACCTCCCAGAGGTTGTTGAGTAATAAGAGCATAGGGTCCGGTGGAACGGGCATGGATTTTTTCTTCGGCCATATGAATGAGCTTCATCATATACATGTATCCTACAGCTACTGGCTGATCAAAAGGTTCACCGGTGCGCCCATCGTAAAGAGTTATCTTACCGGTTTCCGGCAAATTTACCTCTTTAAGTAAATTTTTAATCTGCTCATCTTTTGGACCCTCGAAAACCGGGGCTATCATAGTTACTCCAAGCTCCTTGGCTACCCATCCCAGGTGCAGCTCAAAAATCTGCCCTATGTTCATTCGAGAAGGCACACCCAGAGGATTTAAAACTATGTCCACCGGTGTTCCATCGGGAAGAAAAGGCATATCCTCCTCAGGTAAAACTTTAGAAATAACCCCCTTATTTCCATGGCGTCCAGACATCTTATCTCCCACTCCTATTTTTCTTCTAACAGCCACATAAACCTTCACCCTTTCTCTTACATCAGGAGGAAGATCGTCACCTTTATCACGGGAAAATACCTTTACCTTTATCACCTTTCCTTCAATTCCATGAGGAACTCTAAGTGAATTATCTTTGACTTTTTGAGCTTTCTCTCCAAAGATACTTCTCAAAAGCCTCTCTTCTGGAGTTAACTTCACCTCTACCTGGGGAGTAACTTTACCCACCAGGATATCTCCAGATTTAACCTCCGCTCCGATTCTGATAATTCCCTTTTCATCAAGGTTTTTAAGGGCCGATTCATCCACATTAGGGATATCGGCGGTTATTTCCTCAACCCCGGTTCTCAGTTCTTTAGCTTCTACTTGAAATTCTTCAATATGAATGGATGTATAAATATCCTGTTTTACTAATCTCTCACTTATCAAAATGGCATCTTCAAAGTTATAACCTTCCCAGGGCATAAAGGCCACCAGGACATTTCTACCCAGGGCAAGCTTTCCGTTATGAATAGCTGGACCGTCGGTGATAAAATCGCCTTTTTTAACCTTATCACCTTTTTTGACAATTGGTCGCTGGTCTATACAGGTTCTCTGATTAGAGCGCTTGAATCGAACCAACTCATAAGTATCAATCCCTCTTGAATGTCTTATCTTTATCTTATTTGCGTCAACATATATTACTTCACCATCTCTTTTAGCTCTTACAGCCATAAGAGAGTCTTGGGCTACCTTTCTCTCCATACCCGTCTGAACCAAAGGTTCCTCAGGCATTTCAAGTGGTACTGCCTGACGCTGCATGTTGGAGCCCATAAGTGCACGATTTGCATCGTTATGCTCTAAAAAGGGAATAAGGGAAGTAGATATACTAACTATCTGTTTAGGAGAAATATCCACGTAATCCACTCTCTCTTTAGGAATAACTACGATTTCACCTTGATAGCGAGCTATAACTGTGGATTTTATAAAATTACCCTCTTCATCAATAGAATCACATCCTGCAATATAGTATTTATCTTCTTCCCTGGCGGTCAGATACTCTATTTCTTTAGTGGCTTTCCCATTTTTCACTTTTCTATAAGGAGTTTCCAAAAAACCAAGCTCACTAACCCTGGCATGGGTAGCAAGTGAAGTTATTAATCCGATGTTCTGTCCTTCGGGTGTTTCAATAGGACATATTCTTCCATAGTGCGTATAGTGAACATCCCGAACTTCTTCCTTAGCCTGAACCCGCGTGAGTCCACCTGGACCTAAAGCCGATAGTCTTCTCTTGTGAGTCAATTCGGCCAGAGGATTAGTCTGATCAAGGTATTGAGAAAGCCTTCCGGTATGGAAGAAACTTTCAACCGCACCTCTTAAAGCTCTCGTGTTTATCAAAGACCGAGGGGTAATAGTCTCCGGATCCTGAATACTCATTCGCTGCTGAATTATCCGTGAAAGATGAGCCAATCCTATTCGAATCTGTTCTCCAAGAAGGTCACCAACTCTTCTTACTCTTCTGTAAGCAAGATGGTCCATACTTTCAATTTCTATCATCTCTCGATTGATCTCAAGAAGGCGCTTTATCACCTGGACAAGGTCTTCCAGTCTCAAAACCATGCAGTCCCAACCTGAATTCAAGCCCAGTTCCATATTAATCTGATGTCTGCCAACTTTTTCCAGATTATAGTATTTGGGATCAAGAAAAGTCCTTTCAAAAACCTCTTTAACAGACTCAAACACAGGAGGTCTGCCTGGTCTGAGTCGCTGATATATTTTAAGAAGCGCATCTTTACTGGAATTAGCTCCGTCCTGTTCAAAGGTCTTTCGGAGTATCTCCCTATCCTGAGGATGACCGATTTCCGCTAAAATCTTTTCTGGCTCACCCCCAAGGGCTCGTAAAAACAAAGTAGCCATAAGCCTTCTTCCACGGTTGATTCGTGCGTAGAGTAAACCTTCTTTTAGTTCAAAATCAAGCCAGTTTCCCCTTTCAGGGATAATTCTGGCCCGGTAGAGAACTTTTCCTCCTCCGGAACCTGCAGTATCTTCTTCAAAGAATACACCAGGAGCCCTCTGGATCTGATTTACAACTATTCTCTCAGCTCCATTTATGACAAAACTACATCTCTCATTCATTAAGGGTAGATCTCCAAGATAAACTTCCTGTTCAATCACTTCCCCGGTCTCTTTTTTATTTAACCTCAACTTCACGTAAAGAGGAAGAGCGTAGGTTAGTTCTTCCTCCTCACATTTTTTTATGGTGTAACGGGGCTCAGCAAAACGGTATTCCACGAATTCCAGAACCATTTTTCCATTGTAGCTTTCCACAGGAAAGGTATCCAGGAAAACAGCCTGCAATCCTACAGGTTTTCTTTTTTCTGGTGGTACATCTCGCTGGAGAAACTCCTCATAAGAGTGGCGCTGCATCTCCAGTAAATTTGGAAGATCGATTAAAACCGGGTACTTGCTAAAATCCCATATTTTGGTTTTTTCCTCTTTTAAGGAAATTCCCATGGATTATTTTCTCCTTTTTATTTTTTTATTTTATCTCTACTTTTGCTCCTACTGCTTCCAGAGTCTCTTTTATTTTTTGAGCCTCCTCCTTACTGACTCCTTCTCTTATGGGTGTGGGGGCAGATTCCACCAGATCTTTTGCCTCTTTGAGTCCCAGGTTGGTGAGTTTTCTGACTTCCTTAATTACCTGAATTTTCTTACTGCCCACCTCAGCGAGAATAACGTCGAATTCCGTTTTTTCTTCTTCGGCCGGCTTTTCAGCACCAGAGGCCGCTGCCGCTACAGCAACCTGAGGAACAGCAGCTTTAATGCCAAATTTCTCCTCCAATTCTTTAACCAGCTCTGAAAGTTCAAGAATGTTCATCTCCTCAATTGCTTTAATTATGATTTCCTTCCGATTTTCCTTTTTTTCCTTAACTTCCTGGTTAGACTGAGGTGCCATTGATGATCCTCCTTTTTTTTCTTCAATAATAGAATTTATTGCCCAGAGAAAATTCTGCAAAGGTGATATTAAAGCACTCAAAAAATACATTAAAGGTGACTGGAGCTGGCTTAAAAACTGACCCACCAGAACTTCTCTGCCCGGTAAAGAGGCAAGAGAGATCACTCCTTCTGTATCCAGAAGTTCACCGGCTAAGAAACCTCCTTTAATTTTTAAATTCGGGTGTTCTTCCATGAACTCCTTAAGCCTCTTAGCCGAAAGAACCGGTTCCTCTGAAACGAAAACAATTCCTGTGGGTCCCATAAAGAACGAAATAAGGTCTCTCAAATTAACCTGTTCAGCACCTCTCTGGGCTAAGGTATTCTTAACCACTTTGAATGTAGCCTTGCATTCTCTCAACATTCTTCGTAGCTGTGTAAGTTCACTTACCTTAAGACCCTGATAATCCACAACAATTATAGCCTCATTATTCAGAAAATTTTCCTGTAACCACCTTACTTTCTCTTTTTTCTCGTTGAGTTTCATCTTTTCCCTTTTATCCTGTGTAATTTATCTTTATTCCTGGCCCCATAGTAGATGAAAGGTAAACACTTTTTATATATCTTCCCTTAACGGTTGAGGGTTTATCTTTTTCCAGAGCTTTCATTAGGGTTTGAAAATTCTCCAGAAGTGCCTCTTCTTCGAAAGAAACCTTTCCAAGAGGTGCATGCACAACACCGGTAGCGTCGTTTCTGTATTCAATTTTCCCCTTATTAATCTCCTCCACCACTTTTCCAGGACTGTCAGTCACTGTTCCTACCTTGGGAGAAGGCATTAATCCTTTAGGACCAAGTATTCTTCCCAATCTGGCTACAAATCTCATCATCTGGGGTGTGGAAACAACAGCATCAAAATCAAACCAACCTTTTTCCACCTTCTGAATCAGCTCTTCTCCTCCCACATATTCAGCACCCGCTTTTCTGGCCTCTTCAGCCTGTTCTCCGGTAGCGAAAACCAGAACCTTGACCTTTTTCCCTAAACCCCGGGGTAAAATCACCGTTCCTCTTACACGTTCTCCCTTCTCTCTGGGTCTTATATTTAAAGCAACAGCTATTTCTACTGTCTCCTCAAATTTCCGATTGGAAATCTCCTTAAGTAGTTTTATGGCCTCCTGTGGAGAATAGGTTCTATCTTCCACTTTTTTTCGCATCTCCAGATATTTTTTCCCTCTTCTGGACATAAAATCACTCCTCAACAATCTCTAATCCCATATTTTTTGCTGTTCCCTCAATAATCTTCATAGCTTTTTCAAGATCGTAAGCGTTAAGGTCCCGAAGTTTTATCTTAGCGATTCTCTCAATATCTTTTCTGGTAACCTTGCCTACCTTTTTCCTGTTGGGCTCACCGGAACCTTTCTCTATCTTAGCTGCCATTTTTAAGAGAGATGATGCGGGTGGGGTTTTTAGCTCAAACGTGAAGGACCTGTCTTTGTACACAGTTATAACCACTGGAATAATAACATCACCCTCGTTTTTTGTCCGTTCATTAAAAGCCTTACAAAACTCCATGATATTGACCCCATGCTGGCCCAGTGCTGGACCTACAGGTGGAGCGGGATTAGCCTTTCCCGCAGGTATTTGCAGTTTTATTTGAGCTACAACTGGTTTTTTTGCCATTATAATTTCTCCACATTAACGTATTCTAATTCTACTGGAGTTTCCCTCCCAAAAATTGATACAAGAACCTTAAGTCTTTGTTGTTGTGGGTTCACTTCAATTATCTCACCCTGAAAGTTGGTGAAAGGACCTTTAGTAATTCGGATATTTTCTCCCACCTCAAAAACCACTCCCGGTTTAGGCTTCTTTTCCAGAAGTCCCATCCGGTATTCTATATTATCCACTTCTTTCTTATCCAGAGGGACTGGCTTATTCTTAGGTCCCACGAATCCGGTAACTCCAGGCGTATTTCTTATTATATACTGAGTCTGATCATCAAGCTCGGCTTCAACCAATATATATCCGGGAAAAAATTTCCTTTTATAGATTCTTCTTTTTCCATCTCTAACCTCAGCTATCTTCTCCTTGGGAATAAGTATGCGCGAGATCTTATCCTTCACACCAAAGGATTCGATCCTCTGTTCTAAATTAGCTTTGACCTTATCTTCCTGACCTGCATAAGTATGAATCGCATACCACTTTTTACTCATCTTTTATCCCAGAAGGAGTTTTAAAACCTGTAAAAATAATACATCTATACCTCCAATAATAATGGCAAAGATAATTATAGTTACAATTACAACTATAGTAGACTTTATAATCTCAGACCGCGAAGGCCAGGTTATTTTCTTTGCCTCTGCCCTCACCGAACGAAGAAAACCGCTTATTTTGTTAGCCATTTAGCCCCTCTTCCTGGTGACAAATTATTCTCATCTCCTCTTTATCTAACGCTTTCCTCTTCTGGAAGGAATAAAACCCACTGGCAGGCCCGGCAGGACTCGAACCCGCAACCTCCGGATTTGGAATCCGGTGCTCTAGCCACTTGAGCTACGGACCTACTTTTCTTTGTGGAGGGTATGCTTACGACAAAATTTACAGTATTTCTTTAAGGACAAAGAAGAGGTTTTTTTACTTCGCGTCGTAGTATAATTTCTGGACTTACACTCAGTACACATGAGGGTTACTATCTCTGCCACGAAGGTATCCTTTTATTCTATAATTTTAGTAACAACTCCTGCACCAACAGTTCGACCTCCCTCACGAATTGCAAATCTCAGTCCTTCTTCCATAGCCACAGGAGTGATGAGCTTCACTGTCAGTCGAACATTATCACCAGGCATCACCATTTCAACTCCTTCTGGTAGAGAAATATCTCCGGTAACGTCGGTAGTCCTGAAGTAAAACTGGGGCCTGTATCCTTCAAAGAAAGGAGTATGTCTTCCCCCTTCTTCTTTACTCAAGACATAAACCTCTCCTTCAAACTTAGTATGAGGTGTGATGGTACCCGGAGCTGCCAGAACCATTCCTCTTTTAACTTCGTTCTTTTCAATTCCTCTTAAAAGTACACCGATATTATCTCCTGCCTGGGCCTCATCCAGTGTCTTTCTGAACATCTCCAGACCGGTTGCCACGGTTTTCCTCACTTCCTTGGACATACCTACTATCTCCACAGAATCTCCCACCTTGATCCTTCCTCTTTCAACTCTTCCAGTAACTACCGTACCTCTACCGGTGATGGAGAATATATCTTCTATAGCAAGCAAGAAGGGTTTATCAACCTCTCTGACCGGCTCGGGAATATACTCATCAACAGCCTTCAAAAGCTCTAAAATAGGACCACATTTGGGGCAATCTTCTTTTCCACACAAACATTCCAAACATTGAAGTGCAGACCCTTTGATAACCGGTAAATCGTCTCCTGGAAATTCATACTTTGACAGAAGTTCTCTTACTTCCAGTTCCACAAGTTCTAAGAGTTCTTTATCCTCCACCTGATCTACTTTGTTTAAGAAAACAACTATTGCCGGCACATTCACCTGCCTTGCCAGAAGAATGTGTTCTCGGGTTTGAGGCATTGCCCCATCAGCCGCAGAAACCACCAGAATGGCTCCATCCATCTGGGCAGCACCGGTAATCATATTCTTGATATAGTCAGCGTGACCTGGACAATCTATATGAGCATAGTGTCTTTTTTCTGTTTCATACTCGATGTGAGCAATACAAATTGTTAAACCTCTCTCTTTTTCTTCAGGAGCTTTATCAATCTCATCAACGGTCATAGCCTGAGCCAGTTCCCTTTTGGCTAATATTTGAGTAATAGCTGCTGTTAAAGTGCTTTTACCATGATCCACATGTCCTATGGTTCCAATGTTGACATGTGGCTTTGTTCTAACAAATTTTTCTCTGGCCATCTTTGTTTCCTCCTTAAATGATGGGTAATCTCAACTAAAATTATAAAGTAGAGCCCACGACCGGATTCGAACCGGTGACCTCATCCTTACCAAGGATGCGCTCTTCCCCCTGAGCCACGTGGGCAAATTGTTATCCGCACCTTACTTTTAGATTCATGGTGGGGAGGGATGGATTCGAACCATCGTAGGCAATCGCCAACGGGTTTACAGCCCGCCCCATTTGGCCACTCTGGCACCTCCCCTCACCTGTCAAGCATTAATTATATCCAATAAATCAAAAATGACAACCCTTCCCCTCAGGGCGCCAGGCTGTCCTGCTTTTAACCTGCCTCCCGATCCGGATATTAGTTTTTCTCTTTTTCCTCTAATCTGGCTTGTGCAGCAGCCAAGCGAGCTACTGGGACACGATAAGGAGAACAACTCACATAGTCAAGCCCTGTACGATAACAGAACTTAACCGAAGAAGGCTCCCCTCCGTGTTCTCCGCAGATTCCAACCTCCAGATCAGGATTGGCACTTTTACCCTTTTTTGTTCCCATATTCACAAGTTGTCCTACACCCTCCTGGTCTAAAACTTGAAATGGATCATCCGCGAGAATCTTCTTTTCCAGATAAGCAGGCAAGAACTTCCCTTCAGCATCGTCCCGGCTAAAGCCAAAGGTCGTCTGTGTCAAATCGTTGGTTCCAAAGGAAAAGAAGTCCGCTACCTTAGCTATTCTATCTGCACAAAGTGCAGCTCTTGGTAGTTCTATCATTGTACCTATTTTATACTCAAAGTCAACCCCTTTTTCTTGCATAACCTCCCTGGCAATTTGCTTAATTCTTTCTTTTAAAATGGAAAGTTCTCTTTCCTCAATAACCAGAGGAATCATAACTTCCGGTAAAACTTTTTTCCCTTCCGAATAAAGCTCAGCAGCAGCTTCAAAAATAGCCCTGGCCTGCATTTCATAAATTTCGGGAAAGGTTATTCCCAGGCGACACCCTCTGTGACCAAGCATAGGATTCATCTCTTTGAGGTCAAGAATCCGCCGCATGAGTCTTTCTTTTTCCTCAATCTCTTTCTGATCCCCACCCTGGAGTTTCAGTTTGGTTACCTCTACAAGAAGCTCTTCATAGTTAGGTAAAAATTCGTGCAATGGGGGGTCTAACAGTCTAATTATCACCGGTAAACCCTCCATTTCATTCAGAATCTCCCTAAAATCTCCTCTTTGCATAGGCTCAAGTTTATCCAGTGCTTCTTTTCTCTCTTTCTCATCCTGGGCAAGGATCATCTTTTGCACATGGGGAAGTCTATCTTCCCCAAAAAACATATGTTCTGTCCGGCAAAGTCCAATACCTTCGGCTCCCATTTCTCGAGCAACTCTGGCATCACGTGGAGTATCAGCATTGGCTCTTACTCCAAGAGTCCTTACCTCATCAGCCCAATCAAGTAACTCTTTAAAATCGCCACTTAATTGAGGTTGAATGGTGGGTACTTCTCCTTTTATTACCCGTCCAGAGCTTCCATCAATTGTTATGTAATCACCTTCCCTAAAGATCATTCCATTCACAGTAAAAAAGCCCTTTTCTTCTTCAACCTTTATTGCTTCACAGCCTGCTACACAGGGTTTTCCCATTCCTCGGGCAACCACAGCTGCATGGGAAGTCATCCCACCTCTTGAGGTTAAAATCCCTTGAGCAACTGCCATACCATGAATATCCTCGGGAGAGGTTTCTCTACGAACCAAAATAACCCTTCTCCCATCATTGGCCATCTCCACTGCTTTGTCTGCACTGAACACTACAGCTCCGGTAGCAGCTCCAGGCGAAGCAGGTAAACCAGTAGCTAAAACTTCTACTTTAGCTTTAGGATCAATGCGAGGATGTAAAAGCTGTTCCAGTTGTGAGGGTTCAACTCTCAGTATGGCCTCCTCCTTGGTTATAAGTCCTTCTCTCACCATGTCAGTTGCTATTTTAACTGCTGCCTGAGCTGTTCTTTTTCCTGTTCTTGTTTGGAGAAGATAAAGGGTTCCTCTTTCTATAGTGAACTCAAAATCTTGAACATCTTTATAATGTTTTTCCAATCTCTCGGTGATTTCCTCCAGCTCCTTATAAATCTCGGGCATCTCCTCTTTCAAACTGGAAAGATATTTGGGAGTTCTTATTCCAGCAACTACATCTTCTCCCTGAGCATTCATTAAGTACTCCCCATAAAGGATTTTCTCTCCGGTAGCCGGGTCCCTGGTAAATCCCACCCCTGTTCCAGAGTCATTTCCCATGTTTCCAAAAACCATGGTTTGAACATTAACAGCAGTCCCCCAGTGTTCGGGAATTTTGTGCAGCCTGCGGTACTCAATGGCCCTTTTGTTATTCCAGCTTTTGAAGACAGCATCCCGGGCCATTGCCAGCTGTTCAAATGGATCTTGAGGAAAATCTTTTCCTGTTTCCTGTTTGATAATCTTCTTGAATTCTTCCGCCAGTTCTTTTAAGTCTTCGGCGGTGAGATCAATATCTTCTTTTACACCCTTTTGTTCTTTCTTTTTCTCTATTGCTTCCTCAAATTTCTCTCCAGAAACGCCAAGAACAACGTTCCCAAACATCTGGATAAGTCTGCGATAACAGTCGTAAGCAAATCTCGGATTGTTAGTTTGTTTGGCCAGACCTTCAACATTTTTATCATTTAAACCCAGATTAAGAATGGTGTCCATCATTCCTGGCATGGAAACCCGGGCACCAGATCTAACTGAAAGAAGAAGGGGATTTTCAATATCCCCAAACTTCTTACCGGTGATCTCCTCTAATTTTTTTAAATTTTCTTTTAACTCTTCTTCAAGACCATCCGGGTACTTTCCCTTTTCAGTATAATAGACACAAACTTCCGTGGAGATGGTGAACCCTGGTGGAACGCGAATTCCTAAATTGGCCATTTCAGCAAGATTAGCTCCTTTACCTCCTAAAATATCCCGCATTTTGGCCGAACCCTCGGCCCTATCTTTAGCAAAAAAATACACATACTTTTTCATCCTTTTTTCTCCCCTTTTCTCGCTTATATTTTGACCCTCAAGCGAATTTTGGGTAATATTATACAAAACTTTCTTTCAGCGTCAACTTTTCCAGATCTGACATTAGGACAGTTTTTATCTATACCTTTTGCTTTAGGCTCCCGGGTATCTCACCTATTATTTTAGTGCAGCAGGTCTTTCCTTTTTGTGGGTGCAAAAGTTTCTACTATGGCGAAACTTCTGCTCGCCAAAAAAGCTTGCTTGCAAGGTATCTCCGGGAGCCTTTATCTTCATGAAAAAAAGTGTCCCAATTTCATAAACTTTAAATGGTCCTGAAGTGGGACGGTTTTGTTTATAGGAGTCTTAGTCTATAATATCTTTTCTATTTTACACTTATACTTTCACCCTTGCCAAGTATTCTTACTTCGACGGGACACTTT
>CAYZYX010000002.1:0-76014 GCA_964482715.1 uncultured Clostridia bacterium | reverse complement strand
TTTTCTCCTACTACACTGCCCTTTCTCTCCACGGTCTTGCCCAGCAGTACACGAGAACCTTTTACATCTCCACCACCAGGCCAATCCCGAAGATAAACTATCACGGGAATATAATTCATCCAGTGACCCTCACCCCAAAAAGGTTCTTCGGATTCTGTGAGATAAAGTACGAGAATAAGAAGGTTATCGTATCCGACCTTGAACGAACAGTTGTGGATGTTGTGGACAGGCCAGAGTACGCCGGTGGGTATGAGGAAGTCTTTCGCTGTATACTGGGTGTGGAAAAACTTAACTGGCAAAAACTTCTCACCTATATTGATAAAATGGAAGAGAAGATTCTGATCAATCGCCTCGGATACCTGTTTGATCTTTTGAGAGACCAGGTAAACACTCCGGATTCTTTCTTAAAGAACCTGCAGAAAAGACTCTCTAATAACATCTACTATTTCGAGAAAAAAAAGGGTAAGTTCAACAAAAAATGGCGGATAATAGTTGATGAGCGGCTGGAAAAAGTGATCGAGGTGGGATAATGGATCTGCGAGAGCTTCAAAAACTCCAAAGGGATACCGGATTCAATCCAGGATTCATTGAAAAGGTATATCAGCTTACCCGCATACTTGCAGCCATCTATTCTGACAGAAATCTCAAGGAAAACCTTGCTCTCAAAGGAGGAACAGCCCTCAATTTTATCTATCTCAATATTCCAAGACTCTCTGTGGATTTGGATTTCAATTTCATTGGTGCTGTAGAAAAGGACAAAATGCTTGAGTTGAGACCAGCTGTTACCAGGGGTATAAAAGTAATAGCTGATAATCTGGGATTCTACACCTTCAGAAAATCCTCCTCCTACATCCTTGACCGGTTTCTCATCAGATACAGGAGCTTACGGGGATTGCAGGAGAGCATAAGAATTGAAATAAATTACCTGGAAAGGGTTCCAGTTATTGCCCCTGTTCAAAAGACTTTCCGCCATTTCTTTGAAGATATTCAAAGGTTCAAAGTAAAGACTTACCAACCAGAGGAGCTGGGTGCGATGAAGACCAAGGCCGTGGTGGAAAGATTGTACGCAAGAGACCTGTATGATATCTACAACATCTCTCAACTGAATTTGCAGTACAGGATAATGAGAAAACTCATGATCGTCTATATTCTCATGGCCAACCAACAACCAGAACTGCAAAGTATTATCAGCAAGATTGCAAGATACAGCAGGAGACATTTCATCCAGCAGATAAGTCCTTTTGTCTCATCTCCCCAGGACATAGACGCTTCCCGGGTGAAACAAGATGTCATTGAATTTTACAAAAAGGTTCTGGTGTTGGACAGGGATGACAGAAAATTCCTTGAAAATATTAAAAAGAAGGAAATAGACATGAAGCTTTTATTTGGGAGAGATATTTTCAACCCGGATGCCAATGTTCACCCTTCCCTGTTGTTTGCGCTGAAGAAGTAGATCAAATTGCTCTTGTTCCCTTTCCCTGGTGAATGATCCTTCAAACCTGTCACACTTTGGAATAAGCCTGCCACTACATTGGTGCATAATCCGGATCCCTGTCATCCACAAATTCAGGTGTCCAAATAGTGTCCATGGGAGGTACAAAAGGAGGCAAATTGATACAAATTGGTGAGGAATGAAAGTCTTGAAAAGGCTTACTGAATCTTGCTTTTGAGCTCCTGGAGTAGTTTCTTAAGAAGGGCTAATTTGGATTTTAAGTCCAGCGCGTCTATCAGTTCCGCCACTCCGGCAAGATCTCCTTCTGCGTTATTATACCACCAATTTAAAGAATGTGCAAGTTTTCAAGTTGACGAACAAATATTGTAAGTTATTATGATAAGAGAAATTTTGTCGAAGCGGGATAGTGCAAATTTACCGGGAGATTAAAGAAGGAATAAGAAACAAGTTGTATTGATTGATATAGAGTTAGTATTTTCTAAAATCCAAATGAGGAGGAGGAAAAAATGGAAGTTTTGTGGGATGAGATCCCGATACGCACGGAGGAGTATCTTAAAATAGTTGATATTACCGATAAGGTTCAATACATTGTGGATAAAAATAAGGTAAACGAGGGTAGTATTTTAATTTATAATCCACACGTCACATCAGCTATAACTGTTAATGAGCCTGACTATGACCTTTGGGATGATCTATTGGAAACTTACAAAAGATTAGTTCCTTTGGAGCGAGACTACAGACATAACGCAAAATATAAAGGGATAAAATCTGAGGAGAATGCTCATGCTCATATTCTAAATACCTTTATCGGACAGTCGGTAACCATTCCTATTCGCAATGGAAGACTTCTTTTGGGCACCTGGCAGGCCATTCTTTATATTGAACTTGATGGAGGTAAAAGCAGAAACTTAACTGTGCAGATAACCAAATTTAATTAATCTTCCAAAAATTTAAGGGTAAGCACTAACAACAAAAAATCCAAGCTAAAAAAGAAAAAACCTGATTAAATAAAAGATCCTGAAATTATGATTTTTACTCAAATTCTTAAAATGCCTTTACTGGATACTTACCGTATTTTTTAACTGCTTACCTTTCCCCACAGAGATAATTTATCTCCATAGCGTCTTTTCACATAGGCTGGATCCATCGATTCTGGCTGAATAAGGTAAATCTTTACTCTCGAGAAAATTGAATTTTTAAACTTGACATTTTTGGATTTTGTGTTACCTTTTAAAAAAAAGTAACATAATATCAAGAGAGAAGATTTTATGCATATTTCGGATGGTGTTCTGTCAGCTCCTGTTTGTGCTGGAGGTTATGCTGCTGCCCTTGCAATTATAGCAGCAACCATCAGGAAGATAAAAGCAGATAATATGCCCAGAGTGGCAGTCATAACCTCTGCTTTTTTTGTTGCCTCTCTAATTCATGTTCCTCTTGGCCCCACCAGTGTACATCTCATTCTGAATGGTCTGGTGGGAGTTATCCTTGGACCTGCAGCTTTCGTTTCTATTTTTGTAGGCTTGGTCCTGCAGGCTATTTTATTTCAGCACGGTGGAATAACGACTATCGGGGTTAACGCCATTGTAATGGGAGTTCCAGCTCTTTTAGCCTACAGATTGTTTAACCTGAGAGATAAATTTAACTTTAAAGCTAATCATTTTACCTTTGGGATTCTGGCCGGTATTTCTGGTGTTCTACTTGGATCAGCCATTCTGGCATCAGTTCTTATAACCACTGGAAGTGAATTCATAGGTGTAGCAAAATATGCAGTCATAACCCATATACCGATAATGATTGTTGAGGGAATTGTAACTGGTTTTATTGTTTCGTTTTTGATGAAGGTGAAACCAGAGGTCCTGCGGCAAGAAGGAGGCAGGTGACTGCAAGGTTGAAATTACATACCAGAGTACTTCAATAGGAGGGTGAGATGAGAAAAATCAGTATAGTAGTAACAGTTATGGTTTGTTTTTTTTGGTGGTCAGGGGCAAAAGTTTGCGCGCACTTTGGTATGATAATACCTTCTGATGATATAATCACTCAGGAGGAGAGTAAAACCGTAACCTTAGATGTAAAGTTCTGTCACCCCATGGAAGGTCATTACATGGAAATGGAAAAACCAGTGAAATTTGGGGTAAGATTTGGCGGGAAGAATGTAGATTTGCTTAACCTCCTTAAGGCAAAAAAAGGAAGAGGACCCGGTCAAAAAAAAGACTTTACTTATTGGCAGGCTACATATAAAATAAAAAGACCCGGTGACTACATCTTTTACGTTGAGCCCAGGCCTTACTGGGAACCGGCAGAGGATTGCTTTATAATTCATTACACTAAAGTATGTGTAAATGCACTGGGTCTGGAACAGGAGTGGGATGAGGAAATAGGTCTGGAGACCGAGATTGTACCTCTGACAAGACCATATGGGTTGTGGACAGGTAATTTATTCACGGGGATTGTAAAGGTCAAAGGAAAACCTGTACCCTATGCCGAAATTGAGGTGGAGTATTACAATAAAGATGGCAGGATAAGACCTCCGTCCGCTCCATATATTACCCAGGTAATCAAAGCTGATAAAAACGGGGTATTTTCTTATGCTATGCCTAAGGCTGGCTGGTGGGGATTTGCCGCTTTAAACCAGGCTTCATGGACAATAAAGGGATCTGATGGAAAAGAAAAGCCTGTGGAGATCGGTGCTGTTTTCTGGGTGCGGACAAGAGATATAGAATAATCAATGAGAGAACAGGCGGGTTTAAACCTGCCTGCCAGCAAAGAAAAAATATGCCGGATATTAGTTCAGGGAGAAAACAATGAAAAGAAATAATTTTACTTTAAAAAGGAAAGTTCCTGACCTATGTAAGCCGGTAACAGGATTGGTTATTTTAAGTCTACTTTTAACCGTAACATTTCTGCCCGTTTTTGCCCACAAGGTAAATATCTTTGCTTATGTAGAGGGTGATACGGTATATACTGAAAGCTATTTTCCTGATGGAAAAAAGGTAAAAGGTGGAATTGTTGAAGTATACGATAGTCAGAACAATAAACTACTGGAGGGTAAAACCGATAAAGATGGCCAGTTTAACTTTAAGCTTCCCAAGAAAGATGATTTAAGAATAGTCCTTATTGCAACAATGGGCCATAAAGCTTCATACACTCTTTCAAAAGACGAGTTATCAGATGTCCCGTTAACAGTCAATTCAAACAGGTCAGGATATGAGGAATTTAAAACTGCACAAGCAACACAGGTTGATTTAGATCAAATCAAGACACTCATTGATAACTCTCTTGACGAAAAATTAAAACCTATCATGCGAGAACTTGCTAAGATGCAGCAAAAGCGGATATCCTTTACAGAAATTATAGGTGGGATTGGCTACATTTTTGGCATCACAGGAATCATTCTATATTTTGCAAACAAAAAGAGAGGTTAAATAATGCATCTACCCGAGATTGATAAATTTGCCCATCTTAAATCACCTATACATTCCTGGGATCCAAGGGTAAAAATAATCTCCATTTCTATCTTGATTTTCTCGGTTGCTCTTGTCCGTGATTTCCAAAGAGCTCTCCTTGGACTTTGTCTGGCAATTGCTCTGATTTTTCTTTGCAGAATTCCCTTTTCTTTTGTTTTCCTTCATCTAAGATGGGTTTTACTATTTACTCTGGTCCTTTCTGTTACGCTCTTTCTGACCGTTCCTGGTGACCTTTTATTGCGACTCGCGTTTTTAAGCGTATCCCGGGAAGGGGTTAACCTTGGTCTTTTGATAAGTTTGAGAGCGGTAAGTGCGGCCTTACTTGTATTTCCTATGATGGGAACAACTAAATTTAATTTGAGTCTAAAGGCTCTTGAAAAAATAAAGGTTCCAGATAAGCTTGTTCAACTTCTTATGTTCACCTACCGGTATATTTTTCTCTTTATGGACGAGGAAAAAAGAATAAGTATAGCCGCTAATTCTCGGGGATGGGTAAAAAGGACAGATTTTTCTACTCTCAAGACTATCGGGAGTATAGCGGGGATGTTATTAGTTCGTAGTTTTGAAAGAACAGAGCGCATAAGAGACGCTATGTTTTCTCGAGGATATAATGGCAGATTAAACGTCCTGGATGAATTTACCCTTAATCTGAGGGATCTTATTAAGACATCTTTGGTCATAGCTTTTGCTCTGATGTTGAATTTTCCCTGGTGGATAAAATGAAAAAGGCTATAAAAATTAGAGAGCTTGAATACATTTATCCTGACGGGACAAAAGCCCTTAAAGGGATAAACCTGGATATCCATAGGGATGAGTGTGTTGGCTTGATAGGGCCTAATGGTGCCGGTAAGTCCACTCTTCTTCTTCACTTAAACGGGATCCTCAGGGGTACAAAGGGGTCAGTTGAAGTTCTGGGAATGGAAGTCAAGGATGAAAACCTGGTAAAAATAAGACAGAAAGTAGCCATAGTTTTTCAGGAGCCAGATGACCAGTTATTTATGCCTACCGTGTTTGATGATGTAGGTTTTGGTCCAAGCAACTTTGGTTATCCCAAAGAAAAGGTAAAAGAAAAGGTAAAAAAAGCATTAGAGCAGGTTGGAATGGAAGGTTATGAAGATAGATGCTCTCATCATTTGAGCCTTGGGGAAAAGAAAAAAATTTCCATAGCTACTGTTTTGTCAATGGAACCGGAAATTTTAATTCTGGATGAACCCACCATCAGCCTGGACCCCAGAGGAAGAAGAGAATTAATCGAGTTTCTCAAAAATCTGAGTATAACCAAGATAATTGCCGGTCATGATCTGGAATTAATTGTTGAAATTTGCTCAAGAGTGATTCTTCTGGATGAGGGTAAAATAGTAACCAATGGGGACCCAAGAGGGGTTCTAAGTAATAAATCACTTATGGAATCACACGGCTTGGAGGTGCCTTTATCCTTACGATGATGGGATAAAAAGAAAAATTTAATTTATCAATCTTTAACGTAATTTTTTTCAGGTACTTTATATATCCACAGACTCATACATAGAAACTTTTTTCTCGATGTCACCAGGGAAGGGAACCTGCCTTTTTACCTCCTATTCTTAAAAGTTCTCTCAAATTCTCCTTTTCTTGTAAATATCATTTTGTTCAAGAAAGAAGTACTGACATTGGAACACTTTTTACCTGTACCTGAGTAAATTTGACATACATCAAAGGTTTTGGTATATTTTTTGTCTAAATACTTTGCATCAGGATATGGAGGTGATTAATGATAAAAGAACAACCTGTTATCTGGATTCAAGGAGCAGGGTGCACCGGTTGTTCGGTTTCTCTTATGAACTGTGCAAGTCCTACGATTAGAAATCTCCTACTGGATGAAATAGTACCCGGTCAACACATCAGCCTTCTTTTTCATCCCACCTTAATGGCAGCAAGTGGCGATTTAGCCATAGAAGTAATGCTGGATAAAAAAAGAGAGTCCGGTTATCTGCTGGTGATAGAAGGGGCAATTCCTACCGCCAGGGGAGGCATATTTGCTACCGTTGGAGAGGAAAACGAAAAACCCATCACAGTTTACTCACAATTTAAAGATCTGGCTAAAAATGCTACAGCAGTTATCGCTATTGGTAACTGCGCAGCTTTTGGAGGGATTCCTGCAGCAAGGCCAAATCCTACAGGAGCAAAATCTGCCGGAGAAATAATTGAAGAAGAAAATTTATCCACTCCCTACATCAATGTTCCTGGATGTCCTCCACACCCTGACTGGTTTGTGGCAACTGTCAGTGATATAATACTCCATGGGCTACCTTCACCTGAAAAACTGGATGAGCTACATCGGCCCAAGTTCATCTATGGGCAGCTAATTCACGAAAACTGTCCTCGAAGACCATACTTTGATGAGGGAAAATTCGCTCGAAATTTTGGGGAAGAAGGCTGTCTTTATGAGCTTGGGTGTAAAGGTCCTTTCACTTACTCTGACTGTCCCATTCGTCACTGGAACGATGGAGTAAACTGGGTTATCGGAGCAGGATCACCTTGTCTTGGCTGCACAGAACCACTTTTTCCAGATATATCCGGGCCATTTTATCGTAAGATATCCGAATGGCAAAAGCTAAAAGTTAAAACCAGAAAGGAGAATTAGGATGGAAAGAATCATCATAGACCCCGTCACCAGGATAGAAGGCCATCTTAAGGTTGAAGTTATGGTTGAAAAAGGAGAGGTTAAAGATGCTCGAGTTGCCGGGACTCTTTTTCGAGGTTGGGAAATTATATTAAAAGGAAGGGATCCCCGGGATGCAAGTCAGATAACCCAGCGTGTCTGTGGAGTGTGCCCCATTGCACATGCTACTGCTTCTGTTTTTGCTCTTGATAATGCCTTTGGTGTGGATAAATCCATACCTGACAACGCCAGGATTATCCGTAACCTCATTCTAGGTGCAAATTTTCTACAGTCTCATATTCTTCATTTTTACCATCTCTCCTTGCTTGATTTTGTTGATTTTTCTTGTTTGTCTAATTATGAAGGCGAAAACCCTGATCTTCTCTCTCTTAAAAAATTTTTAAGTAGAGGAGAACTTTACCCTTTTCTCCCTCGCTACGAAGGAGACTACCGACTGGACAAAGAGACAAATGAAAAATTGGCAGCCCACTACATGAAGGCCCTGGAAATAAGGAAGAAAGCTCACGAGATTTCGGCCATCTTTGGAGGAAAAATGCCCCACAACGTGGGAATGGTTGCAGGAGGAGTTACCAGCAGACCAACCTCTGATAAGATAGTTTCTTTTTTATGGAGATTAAATGAGATAAGAGATTTCATAGATAACTGTTATCTTCCTGACACAATAGCTTTGGCAAGATTTTACCAGGATCACCTGCACATGGGTGCTTCTCACAACAATTTTCTCTCTTATGGAGCTTTTAATCTTGACTCGGCTGAGATAGATCAGACAAAGAGAAAAAGGCTATTTTTACAGGGATTCGTTTCGGCAGACTCTTCTTATGAGCCTCTTGATATTAGCCAGATTAATGAACAGCTTAAGTATAGCTGGTACTCTCAGGAATATTCCGGCCTTCATCCCGCTTTAGAAAAAACAGAAATCGATGAAAAAAAGAAAAACGGGTATTCCTGGATAAAAGCTCCACGCTACAAGGGCATGCCCAGTGAAGTAGGCCCCCTGGCTAGGATAGTGGTTAGTTTTTACGGAAAAAATGAGAAAGTAACCAGGTCAGTGGAGAGTGTTCTTTCTCAGATAGGAGGCAAAATTGACCTCCTCTTTTCAATTCTTGGACGGCACATAGCAAGGGCGCTTGATGCTAAGATAGTGGCAGACCATATGGCTGAATGGGTCCTCCAGCTTAAGGTAGACGAGCCAGTTTATACTCCATATTCTCTACCTGATCAGGCAGAAGGAATGGGAATTACCGAGGCCCCTCGAGGAGCTCTTGGACACTGGATAAAAATAAATGACAAAGTGATAGATAGCTACCAGCTGGTAGTTCCTTCAACCTGGAATATTTCTCCACGGGACGACTCTGACCAGCCGGGACCTCTGGAGAAAGCTCTCATGGGACTAAAAGTTAAGGATTCTTCTAACCCATTTGAAGTAGTAAGGTGTGTGCGTTCATTTGACCCCTGTCTTGCCTGTGCCGTTCATCTCATAACTCCTAAAAAGAAGGAATTGGCCAGGTTCAGGGTGAGTTAATTTTTGATGGAGGATGAAAATGTTAGTTTCCGAGAGAAAACCATGGGACGAAATACTAAGTTACCTGAAATCTCACCAGAAAATCTTTCTTATTGCCTGTGGTGGCTGTTCAGAAGCCTGTAAGACCGGGGGTACTAATGGACTCCAGGAGATGGAGAATAAATTAAAAGAGACAGGAAAAGAAATAACTGGATCTTTTGTGGTAGATTTTGCCTGCAACAAAGTCCTCATAGGTTTAAAATTAAAAAGATACCTTTTATCTCTGGAAAAATCGGAAGCAATTCTGGTAAGTTCTTGTGGAATCGGAGTCCAGGCAGTGGCAAGTATGATTGACCTGCCAGTTTATCCTGCGGATAACACGATTTATATGGGAGGCTTCTCCGGAGTCTGGACTGGTGAAGAGAGGTGTCTTCAATGTGGCGATTGCAAACTATACCTTACTGGAGGGATATGTCCCTACGCCAACTGTCCAAAAAATCTAATAAATGGTGGTTGCGGGGGGTCGGATAAAGGAAAATGTGAGGTTGACCCGGAAAAGGACTGTGTCTGGGTTTTAATATACAACAGACTTAAAGAAATTGGAAAAGTTGATAATTTGCGAAAAATTAATGCTCCTCGTAATTTTAACCTAATGCAGCCTCCTGCAAAAAGGAAAAAAACCATCTTCTGGGCACTGGAAACAGAGGAAGAACAAGAAGAGCTGGTAGGGGGTGAAAAATGAAACTTACCGAGCTTTTTGCTAAAGGTAAATTTGTTGTCACTTCTGAAATTGGTCCCCCTAAAGGGGTAAATATACAGCCCGTTTTAGAAGAAGCAGAAATGCTAAAAGGTAAAGTGGACGCCATAAATGTTACCGATCTTCAAAGTTCAGTGATGCGTTTGGGCTCCCTTGCGGTCTGTCGTCTATTAAAAGAAAGGGATCTTGAGCCTGTATTCCAGATAACCTGTAGAGATAGAAATAGACTGGCCCTTCAGTCTGACCTTCTTTCCGCTTATGTTCTCGGGATAGAGAATATTCTCTGCCTCACTGGTGACCACAATGTATTAGGTGATCACCCTGACTCAAAACCTGTATTTGACCTTGACTCTGTAAATCTTTTAAAAGCGGCCAGGGATTTAATGGAAGGAAAAGATATGGCTGGAAACAAACTGGATGGAACACCTGATTTCTGTCTCGGAGCAGTAGTCAATCCGGGTGCTGATCCTCTGGAACCTCAAATAATAAAAATGGAAAATAAAGTAGAAGCTGGAGCTGAATTTTTTCAAACTCAAGCTGTGTATGATGTGAAGAAATTTGAGCAATTTATCCGTGCTACAGAGCATCTTAAGGTCCCTATCCTGGCAGGGATAGTTCTCCTTAAATCGGCAGGTATGGCCCGTTTTATGAATGCTAATGTTGCGGGAGTGTTTGTTCCAGATGAACTTATAAACATCATGGCAAAAGCCTCTAAGGAGGAGCGTCCCAGGAAAAGTGTTGAAATAGCGGTTTCTCTAATAAAAGAACTGAAAAACATGTGTCAGGGTGTACATATCATGCCACTGGGATGGGATAAATACGTACCTCAGATCCTGGAAAAGGCAGAGCTTATCTAATTTCAATAATTAAAAAATCATACATATATCTCTTTATATATCTCTCTTAACTTAAAGAAGTTTTCCTGATGGAGTAAATCTTTTAGAAACTGGTAGGAGGAAGACTCGCATATATATTGGTCTATTCCCTCACAGGGAAGAAATTTTAATTTGGTTGGTGATATGTTTTTTTCTTTCAATTCTTGCAGGTATTTCTCTGAGGTAACTATTATTTTGTGCATCTGGCTGTAGTACCATCCAAGATACTTCCATACCAGATTTTTAAAATTTTCACTGGTGATTAATTTCTGTATGTGTTTAGAAAAATCAATATAGTAGGTACCTATAAGGGGTATCTTTAGAAGTTTAGATACCATTATACCAGCAAGTCCCATGGGACCAGGAGTTAGAACATGAATCAGGGCAAAATCTTCTTTTTCGCAGTAAGATAGAATCTCAAGTAACGGAGGTATATAAAGATGAATATCCGGGAAAATAGGAAACGGAAAATCTGCCACAGACCGGAAAATTTTTATTCCGACGTTTGACGATTTTATTTTTCTATTACAGGAGATAATTTTTATTTTCTCTCTTTCAAATAAAGTCTGGTCAAATTCAAAGTGGTGAGGAAGGCTATCTTTTCTTTCCAAAATATCGGTAAATATGGCTATTTTTAAAGGGTCCGGTTGATCCAGATAGTACTTTTTTACCTCCCAGGTTAAGTTTCTATCCTTGTTTTGATAAGCAAGCCCGAAAAGATAAGGAGAAAGAGCTGCATAAAGAGGGAGATTTTTGTTTATCTTGCCCATGGTTCTCAGGGTGTAAAGGAAGGGCATTTTTTTGGAAAACTTTTTTATGAAAAACGAAATTAAAAATCCTTTTGGCATGATAGAGGATAGTTTACTACCATTTTTAAAAAATGCCTTTTCCAGAATTTTTCCTTTTATTTCGTCAGTCACGAATTTATCAATAAATTTAAAGAGCTTTCGCTTTTTTAATCTGTATTTGTAAAATTTGTATCCTGTGGCATAAATACTGTGTCCCACGGTATGAAAAGTCCCACTCTTTCCTTCAGCTTTAGTTTCACCTCTTCTAATAGACTCAAGAAAATCCGCAAGGCCTGGTCCCCTTCCCACAGTATAGGTTTTTCCTATGTATAATCCTCCATGGTCATCCGAACCCCCTACCATTGACTTTTTCCATGGAGTTTGAGATAAGGGATAGATTTTATACTTATCGATTAACTGGTGAATTTTTTCAGCTGTAAGACCTTTTAGAATTTTTTCCAGAAGTAAATTGTCTTTTTCTCGCTGAACCCCGTTTCTGACTTCAAATACATCAAAAAGAAGAAGCATTTTTTCCCAGTGCTCTTTTCTCAGTTTTCCATTGACTGAAGAGAAAGGATGAGCCACAAAATGAGCAATCTGGTTTGAATTGAGATAATCCACTAAATCGTAAATATTATGCCTTAACTTACTTATATTCTGATGGTGATACTCATTGATATTAAGAGTAACAACATGAATTTCACACTTATCTTCGGGAAATGTTACTGTTACCTCTTCACTGATGAAGACATCATCGTGATGGGCAATTTCTAAAGCCCCCCGAATGGAGTTATGGTCGGTGATGGTAACAAAATTCATTCCTCTTTTTTTGGCTATTTTGTACACTTCCTGAGGTGGAGTATAAGATTCGGAATGGGTTATCTTTTTTAAAATTCCTCCTTCAATTTCGGAATATTGAGAATGAACGTGTAAATCTACCTTACAAATTAGTTTTTCGCTCACTTGCACTCTTCTCCTTCCTTACATAAAATAAAACCATTTAATTTTATTGTCAAATGCTTTTCTTTTTTAGAAACAGTATTGAAAACAGCAGACTATTATAATACTTTTAATTTCCAGTAAGTCAAATACTCTGGGCTTGAAATATGAACAAAACTGTCTCAATTTTAGCTCTGAGTCTGTCACACTTTTCAGAACCGGAGATTAACAAAAATGAACAGAGTAAGCCTTTTAAAAAAGATTCTACATCTCCCAGCTGATTATTGGAAGTATAGCCCCATTAGCATGGGTTCTCTCAAGATATATCTCATCTGGTTTGATTCTCTGGGAGCTAAATCAAGCTCTCTCTTGATAGAAACTCCGGAAATAAAAATCCTTGTTGATCCCGGAGCTGCTGCAATGCAGCCGAGTTATCCTCTCCCCTCTGAGACAAAGTCTCGTTTGAGAAGTATTGCTCTTTCCTGTATTAAAGAAGCATCTAAACGGGCAAATGCTGTTTTTATTTCCCATTATCACTATGACCATCATGTCCTTCCCCAGGAAGCCAGGAATATATATAAAGGAAAAAAGTTATGGATAAAAAATCCCAATATCTGGATCAATCATTCTCAATGGAAAAGAGCTCGCCTCTTTCTGGAACAGCTTCTGGGAAACAAGATATCCAGGTTTTATGTACCTGCTCCAGGGTTAAAATTTGAAGACCCCTGGGAAAAATTCGCCTTTGCTTCCCGGAAAGATTATGGTCCCTATAATGACAGGAAAAGAGAACTTCTACAAAAAGGTAGAGCATGGCTCAAGGGACTTTTTAAAATATGGGAAAGCGGACCCTGGGTAAATGAGAAAAAATTAGAGCAAGAAGGTATCCAATTTGCTGAAGATAAGATTTTCCAGGCAGGTTCCACCAGAGTGAGATTTACATCTGCGTTATTCCACGGAGTTGAATATGACAGAGTTGGATGGGTCACGGCAATTGTCCTGGAGAGAGATGGGGTAAAATTGATTTACACATCAGATCTTCAGGGGCCAAGTATTGAAGATTATGCGGTCTGGATAGCCAAGGAAAATCCACAGATACTCATTTTAGATGGTCCGGCTACATACCTTCTGGGGTACATGGTAAATAAGATAAACCTTCAGCGAGCCGTTGAAAATGCCTTATTCATTTTAAAAAATATATCACCCTCCTTTTTTATTTACGATCATCATCTTTTAAGAGACAGCCTTTACCAGGAGAGAGTAAAAGACATCTATCAATATGCTCAAACTAATAATAGAAACATAATTACCGCTGCCGAATGGTACGGATATAAACCCCTTATCTCTTTACCGGGAAAATAACACTAAGAATTTCATCTGTTTTATCGCTCGAAAACAAAACTCCCCTGTGGAACGTTATCTTCAGCTGGAACATCAGGATTGGATATTCTCTGTTTCATTCGAGAACAGGTTTTTCTATAATAAAGATTAAAAATAAGAAGAGGTAAGGTAAACTTCCATCGCCCGCCTGAGAATATTCCCAGAAGACGACGGAAAATTGAAGACAGGGTAAGAGATTTGAAGTAGGCCCAGGCCATTCCTGAATCAAGCTCTGCTGGAGTCATTTTCTTGGGCTTGAATACTACATGTCCACAATCATAATTGGACCAATCTCTATCAATAATCCTTCCCTGCTCTTCCATCTCCTTATGGAGCCTTGTACCGGGAAGAGGAGTAAGAATGGAATACTGCACACCATCAAGTCTGGCTTTTAATACAAAATCAACAGTTCTTTTAAAGATGCTTTTGTCGTGACTATCCATTCCAAAGATAAAGGCTCCATGAACGAATATTCCAAACCTGTGGAATCTTTTTATTGCCTCTCGATAAAATTTTGCTTTGTTCTGTGATTTCCCTACTTCTTTTAAAGCTTCCTCAGATACCGTCTCCAGTCCAATAAATAGTGCCTTACATCCACTTTTTGAGGCAAGCTCCAGTAATTCCTCATCATAAGCGGCATTTACAGAAGATTGACTCATCCATATTACCCTTAAGGGAATAAGTGCCTTAAAAAGTTCTTTAGCATACTTAACATTCCCCATAATGTTATCATCTAAGAAAACAAATAACCTTTCTTTCAGGCTTTTTCCTGTATTGGCTTTGATAAATTCCACAACCTTATCAATAGGACGAAAACGAATCTTTCTGCCAAAAAGCTCGGTTACCGAGCAAAAAGAACAGTTATAGGGACAACCTCTGGTAAGATGGAGGACTTTAGTAACTATGTATTTTCCCTTTTTTAATATATCCCAGCGGGGGAAGGGGATTTTCGAAAGGTCGGGAAGGACATCATTTTTGTAAATTTTTTTTAGAGCTGCTTTACCCCCTCTCAGAAAATCCTCAACTAATTTTTCCCAGGCTCCCTCTGCCTCTCCTACTACAACTGCATCGGCATGTTGCAATCCCTCCTCGGACATAAAAGAAACGTGAGGACCTCCAAGCACCACAGAAATCCCTCTCTTTCTGAACTTATCAGCAATCTCATAAGCTCTTGGTGCTGATGCAGTCATGGTGGTTATTCCTACAAGATCAACTTTTTTATCAAAATTAACAGGTTCAATATTTTCATCAGTTAAGGTAACCTCCACTCCTGACGGAGTCACAGCAGCCACATTCAGCAGTCCAAGAGGAGGAATCTTAAAGACCTTTTCTCTCTTGGCCCTCTTTTCTTCTACCTTACCACTCCAGGTCGGAGCAATTAGCTCTATTCTCATTTTAATCTCCCGGATTATAATTTATTCATAAAACAGCATAGAGCAAATTATATTAGATTAAAAGATTCTGTCAAATTTGACACAATTGACATTTTAAATTAATTTGCTACTTTATGAGCCAAAAAGTTTTTTAAAAATTTAAAAAGGAGGTTGTAAATGGCCATCACTGAAGTTTGGATCGATGAGGATGCTTGCACAGGCTGTGGACTTTGTGAGGATACCTGTCCCGAGGTCTTTGAGGTAAACGATGTGGCATCGGTTAAAGAGGATGCAGATTTCAACGAATTTGAAGATGAAATTAAAGAAGCTGCAGAGGAGTGTCCAACTGAGGCAATCCAGTATGAAGAAGAGTAGAGGGGGATAAGTACAATGCGATGGGGATTTGAAACAGAAAAGTTAGGCGAGGACAAACTTGTTCGTTTAAAAGAGTTATCAAATTTAGCACGGGGTGACATTCTGAAAATGACCACAGTTGCCGGCTCCGGTCACCCCGGGGGATCCATGTCTTCCATAGATATTTATCTTACCCTCTGGAGTTGCGTAAAGGTATGGCCAGATGATCCTCATAATCCGGACCGAGACAGAATTGTAGTAAGCCATGGTCACACCTCTCCCGGGGTTTATGCCACTCTGGGACGTCTCGGTTTTTTCAATTTGGACGAGGCTATCGCTAATTTCCGTAAGGCAGGAAGTATGTTTGAAGGTCATATAGAAAGAGAGGTTCCTGGAGTTGAGTGGAGTACCGGAAATCTTGGTCAGGGATTGTCAGCAGGATGTGGCTTTGCGCTTGCTGCCAGATTACTGGGGAAAGACTTTCACACTTTTGTGGTTATGAGTGATGGAGAACAGTCCAAGGGTCAGGTAGGAGAAGCCAGACGTTTTGCAAAAAAATATAACCTCACAGATTTAACTGTGATCATTGATTATAATCTTCTTCAGCTGTCAGGTCCATTAAACGAGATTATGCCACAGAACATAAAAGAAAACTACCTTGCCGATGGCTGGAAAGTTCTGGAAATTAATGGGCACGATCACCAGGAAATTTATCAGGCTTTAAGAGAGGCTGTTAAAACCAGAGACTGTCCTGTTGTGATTCTGGCTCACACAGTTATGGGAAAGGGTGTAAGCTTTATGGAAAACAAATACGAGTACCACGGTAAAGCTCTTTCTGTGGAAGAATGTAGGGAGGCACTTAAAGAACTCGGTTTGGAAGATGATCTTGATAGGTACCTATCTTTAAGGAAAACTTTGTCTCCACCTCCACCTCTACCTCTACCCTCACCGGATATTAAACTTGTCCCTGGTAACTTTATAACCTATCAAAGTGACAAGAAGGTAGCTAACAGAAATGCTTTTGGGAAAGCATTACAGGATCTCGGAAAAGCTAACCGACAAAATGAAGGCTCAACCCCCATTGCCGTTTTCGATTGTGACCTTTTGGGTTCGGTTAAAACTGACGGATTCGCCAAAGATTGCCCCGAATGGTTCTTTGAAGCCGGAATTCAGGAACACACCACTGCCACTATAGCTGGTGCTCTTTCTACTCAGGGAGTCGTGGTTTTCTTTTCTGATTTTGGTGTCTTTGGAGTAGATGAAACTTACAATCAACATCGACTGAATGATCTCAATAAAACCAACTTAAAATTGGTCTGCACTCATAATGGTATAGATGTGGGACAGGACGGAAAGACTCACCAGTGTATCGATTATGCAGGAGTTATAAACAATCTTTATGGATTTAAAATCATAATTCCTGCTGATGCCAATCAAACCGACAGGGTAATACGCTATATCACGTGTCAGCCCGGGAACTTTCTCGTAGGAGTAGGAAGATCAAATTTACCTGTAATACTCTCTGAGGATGGCAAACCTCTTTTTGGAGAAGATTACCGATTCGTATATGGCAAGGCTGATCTGATAAGAGATGGAGAGCAAGCAACCATTATTTCCGCTGGGACCCTGCTCCACAGGGCTATTCAGGCCTGGGAAATTTTAAAACAAAAAGGCTACAGGGTTAGGCTGTTAAATCTATCCTGCTGGAGTGATCTGGATGAGGATGCTTTGAAAAAAGCTGCACAAACAGGAATCGTGGTAACCTATGAAGACCACAATGTTAAGACGGGACTTGGAAGTATAGTGGCTAACTTCTTCATGGAAAATCGCCTCTCTCCACATTTTCGCAAATTAGGAATAAGAAGATACGCCGGTTCTGGTGTTCCTGAAGATCTTTTCAAAATGGAAGGTCTGGATGTGGATACTCTGGTCAATACGGTGATAGAGCTTATTGAAAGTGGCTAAAACTGCTTCTATTCAATGCCTTTAGCCAATCTCTGGCCATGTAAGAGCTTCGAACAAAGGGACCAGCAGCAACATAAATAAAACCCAGTGAATAGGCTACCTGGCGATAGTGGCTAAAAATTGATGGCTTAATAAACTCTTTAACTTCCAGATGACTGGGAGAAGGTCTCAAGTACTGACCAATGGTTAAAATATCACAGTTAATATTTCTGAGGTCTTCCATAACCTGAATTACTTCTTCCTGACTTTCTCCCAGTCCTACCATTATTCCCGACTTGGTGTATATTCCTGTACTATATTTTTTGACAGCCTCTAAAACTTTCAACGACCTTTCATATTGGGCAAGGGGTCTCACCTCGCGATAAAGTCGAGGCACGGTTTCCAGGTTATGGTTTACTACAAAGGGTCTTACCGCCAAAACTTTTTTTAAGGCACCAAATGAACCACCAAAATCAGGTATTAAAACCTCTATCAATGTCCTTTGTTCACATGACCTCTTGATAGCCTCAATTACCTTAGCAAAGTGTTCTGCACCACCATCAGGAAGGTCATCACGGGTAGGAGAAGTTATAACAACATAATCTAATTCCAGTCTTTTAACGACTCTTGCTACATTTTCTGGTTCGTGAGGGTCAGGAGGAAGAGGTTTACCCTTTTTGACGGCGCAAAAGCGGCAATTCCGGGTACAAAAGTTACCCAGTATCATAAAAGCAGCAGTTTTTTTTGAAAAACAATCCCCTATATTGGGGCAATGAGCTTCCTCGCAAACAGTATGAAGGGAAAAACTCTTAATGAGACTTTCCATCTCTTCTAAAATGTAAGAAGGTGGCATCTTTTTGGTAAGCCAGGAAGGTAATCTCACCTTTTACTCCTTTTCAATTTTTTGTTAATTAATTATAGAGATAATAGCTGTTATGTCAAAATATAGGCAAAAAACTTTCATCTGGGAGAGAAAATTTCATTTGACAGTTGAGATAAATTGAACATAATCTTAATAAAGAGATGCAGGCAAAAAGGGTAGTAAAAATGAGGTATATTGAAGAGTTTTTCAGTGTGAGTTTCGAGTCGGAAGATAAAATCGAAAACAACCCTGTTCCCTATGGGAAACTATGCAGAACAAGTACAGAGAAGACAAGATACGTGGGTATAGCTCGTATCCAGAGAATTGAGCCCCAAGACTACCGATTAGAGGAGGTGGTTGTGGTCATTTTGCCGGGAAAAGATAAGGTCACTCCAGCAAGAAGAAGAAAAATCATGGCTTATGCTCAAGCTCTTGCCGGAGAAAAGTACGCTAAAATACTCAAAGGAAAATTTTCTGTCCATGTGGAAAGAGACGTGCTTGCCCCCTTAAGAGGAATCTCCCTCTGGATGCCCAGTAAATGTATGGTTTATAATATAGAAGAGATAATCGAAGATATGTTAACCTTCTGATATTACGGAATTGGTTTAAAAAGTTGATTAATAAAAAGGAGCAAAGACCAAAAATGAATAAAATTGGGATTGTTGTTTTTTTCATTTTTTTACTTTTTATCCGAACTTCAGGTTGGGCAGATATGCCTGAAATTGACAGAGATAACTGGATCAGTATTTCAGGTGAAATAGACGAAGCTAAGGCCGATGAAACTATAACTGCTTTAATGAACCTTGACTCGGAACCTGAAACGTCTCCTGTGGGAATAAGAATCTCTTCTCCCGGGGGATCACTTATGTCAGTGATGGCCATATGTGACGTGATAAAAAACATGCGCCGTTCGGTAGTAACTGTTGCCCTGGGGGAAGCTATCTCAGGAGCTGCTCTTATATTAAGCAGTGGAGATGAGAGGTTCATCGGAGACTACACCATGGTCATGCTCCACCAACCAACTATAATCCTGGATAACTGGAGTTCGAGTTTTGAAGATTTTCGTCAGTTAAGTGGGGCTCTGTCCAAAATAGAAGATAAAATGTACTCCTTACTGGCCGAAAATACGGGGAAAACAAAGGAAGAAATAAGAAAGATGCTCCAATCAGAAGTATGGTTTACCGCTCAGGAAGCAATAGAATTCGGACTTGCAGATGAACTCCTGAGTAAAGGAGGATTAAAGGTTAAAAAAAGACCCCTTGCTCCAGAGGAAAAGGAAAAAGAGGAAAAAGAGGAAGGTTCGAGCTCTGTTCAAACTAACACAAACCTGAGACTATTTTTCTGGAAAGGTTAATTGAACATTTTTCCCATTAATCCATCAAGTATCCCCCATTAATATTAAGAGTCTCACCAGTAATAAAGCTGGCTTCATCTGAACACAAAAAAAGTATTGCAAAGGCCACATCCTCTGGCTTTCCCATTCTACGAACGGGTAAAGACTCAATAACAGCTTTTCTTTTTGTTTCATCCCAGTATTCCATCATAGGAGTGTCAATAGCGTGTGGAGCGACTGCATTAACATTAATACCAAACGGTCCAAGTTGTCTGGCCAGTGATCTGGTTAGCGTTAAAATTGCCCCTTTGGATGCTCCGTAACAGGGAGCCGTTGTATTGTCACCTCTCTTTGCAGTAATTGAGGACACATTTACTATCTTGCCATAGTGTTGTTTTTTCATAATTGGGATAACTGCCCTACAACAATAAAAAACTCCTTTGAAATTAATGTCCAAAACTCTATCCAGTTCCTCATCGGTTATCTTTTCAATTATACCTCGAGAGACAACTCCGGCATTATTAACCAGAATGTCAAGTCTGCCAAACTCATCTACCGTGGCTTTAACCATTTCTTCCACCATGCCTGAAGTAGAAACATCAACCTGCAAGGCAAGAACCTTTCTTTTTTCTCTTTCAACGGTTTGCTTGACGCCCGAAAGCTCTCTCACGTCTACCAGAACCAGATTTGCTCCTTCTTTAGCAAAAGCAAGAGCGGTAGCTTTCCCTATTCCTTGAGCCGCCCCGGTTATCAGAACCACCTTGTTCTTGAAACGCATCTTCCAACCTCTTTCTAATTGATCAAAAACACTACTTATTATTTTTGAACCTCAGATCTTCTATTAACCTATAACGAGAAAAAATTGGTGTCAAGTTTAGACATATTGAGTGTCAATTAGATTTTAAAATTTCACTTATTTTATAGTGATTTAAACTTTAAAATTTAATTGACAACTTGGTGCGGGGGGTTGACGAAGGGGAAAATTTGACTATAATATATTTTACGAAGATTTCCCGCCTGATCCCTTCCTTCCAGAGATTTTATTACAAAAATCTTTTGGATGGAAGGATTAAAAATACAAAAAGTGGGGTAATAAAGTGAACGAAATAGGAACAAAAGACAGGGATCATAACAATTTTCTCCTGGACAGTTATTTTCAAGAAATAGGTAAGACTCCTTTACTTTCCAAAGAACAGGAAGTAGAACTTACTCGAAAAATAAAGAAAAGAAGAGAGCAGCTATTTCAACTTTTGGAGGATATACTGAAAAAGGTAAGCAAAAAAGACGAACTTTTGAATTTCTTTACAGATAAAGGCTACCGGAAAGAAGATATATCCACTCTCAAAGATAATATGGACCGAATCAGAGAACTCATAGATTTTCTCTCTAAAAACAAAGAAGCTATTCTCGAAATTTGTAGATCTATAGAGAAGGATATGGAACAGGATATGGAGAATCTCATTAATCGAGTGTTTAGAGTGAAAGACATATACGAACAGTACAAAAGGGAAATGATGAAAGCAAACCTCAGATTGGTGGTAAACTTTGCCAAGAAATATGCTAATAGAGGAGTCTCTCTCCCGGACTTGATTCAGGAAGGCAATATAGGACTCTCACACGCTGTTGATAAGTTTGATCCCGATATAGGTAACCGTTTTAGCACGTACGCCAGCTGGTGGATCAAACAGGCATTAGCTCGCGCTATAACCGATCAGGCAAGAACCATACGTCTTCCGGTTCACATTGCACATCTATTAAAAAAATTAACCTACGCTTCTCGCAAATTAGAACAAGAATATCAAAGAGAACCTACCCCTGAAGAAATTGCGGGAAGTCTTGATGTTTCAATAGAAAGAACAAAACAGATTTTGAGGTTGAGTCAGGATTCGGTTTCTTTTGACAGCCCGGTGGGAGAAGAGGGTGATACATCAGTTATTGACTTCGTTGCCGATACTGCTATTCCTTCTCCTGTTTATGAGTTGACACTCGAGATGTTAAAAAAGGAGGTAAGGGAGCTTCTGGTAAAGGTAATTAAAGATGAACGTGAACTTGATATTTTGAAATTGAGATTTGGCCTTGAAGATAAAAGGACTTATTCTTTGAGAGAAATCGGGAAAAAGTATGGTGTAAGCAGGGAACGAATTAGACAGATTCAGGAAAGGGCTCTGGAAAAGTTAAGAGCTTCGGCTGAGGAAAAAGACTTACAGGGATACCTACAGCTTCTTGATGCTTTACGCTCTCAGATGGAAGAAAATACTCTGTAATTTCGCCTGTCCTGTGTGGATTTTAGAAAAGATAGAAGAGGTGAGATTGTCAGATGTAATTTTTTTTCTAAACTATTTGTAAAATACAAAATTTGATAAAAAGAAATAAAGCTATGCAAAAGTTATCTCGTTTTATCATCAAACATCCTCGCTCAATTGTGATTATCATTACCATCCTGACTATATTTTTTGCACTCCAGTTCAGGTATCTGGAAATGGAAACAGATATTACCAAACAAATTCCTCAGATACCCGCAAAAAAGTACCTTGACAGGGTTGAAGAAATTTTTGGGACCAGAGGAGAATATGCTTTTATAGGTGTGGTTGTCCCAGAGAATCAAGAAATATTTAATCCGGGAACTCTAAGAAAAATTCGACTTATCTCGAAAGAGATAGAAAAACTCCCTGGAGTTGATGAAGTTATCTCTCCTACAGAAGTGGACTACATTAAGGGAACAGAATGGGGGATTGAGATTTCTCCTATCCTGGGAGACGAAATTCCCCAAACTGACACAGAAATGGAAAAGTTCAAGAGAAAAATTAAAGATAATAAAATGTATGAGGGAGTGGTCTCCCGTGATAATCAAGCTGCTGCCATAATGGTCTCCGTGAAAAAAGGGGCTGACAAATCCATGCTGGCAAGAAAACTGGAGGAAATTTCAAAAAGTTACGAGGGGCCCGAAAAAATCTACGTGGGAGGAAAAATAATTGTTGATTCTGCCATGGGCGGTTTGATGATAAAAGACCTCTCCTACTTGATTCCTATCATTCTCGGAGTTATAGTAATCATTTTATACTTTAGCTTCAGAACTGGAGTGGGGGTCATTCTTCCCCTTAGCACTGTCGTAATAAGTACTGTGTGGGCAATTGGAATAATGAGCCTGTTAAAAATTCCTCTTTCTATAGTAACCTTTATTCTTCCCATTTTGCTTATGGCTGTTGGAACTGCTTACGGAATTCACTTATTAACTCGATACTATGAAGTTTCCTACTTGAAGGATAGAAACTCCCGTATAGAGGCAACATTAACCAGGGTCGGAAATGCCGTTTTAATCGCTGGTCTAACAACAATAGCTGGATTTATCTCTCTTGCTGTATCACAAATGGAGGGGCTTCGAACTTTTGGTCTTCTTACTGGATTTGGTATTGCTTCCGCTCTATGTTTTTCCCTAATATTTATCCCTGCCTGTCTTCTTCTTTTGCCTGAATCTGGCCCCAGGTATTCAAAAAAAAGCAACCCTGGTAAAATGGAATACCTTTCCCTGATTCTTGCCAGGCTTGGCCAATTTGTTTACAGAAAAAAAATCACTGTTCTTATTGTGGCTGGAATAATCTGTGCCTTTTTTATAGCTGGAATCCCCCTCACGAGTACAGAATCAAATCCACTTTTGTTTTTCCCTTCTAATAATCCTTACCGGATTGCTGAGGATGTTTTAAATCACTATTTTGTGGGGACTACTCCTCTTCAGGTAATTGTTAAAACTCCCAATCCCGAAGAGATTAAGGAACCTTTAATCCTGAAAGCTATGGAAGGCTTGGAAGAACACTTGAAAAATTTACCCCAGGTAGGAGGGACAAGCTCCATAAATGATTTCATTAAGTCAATAAATAAAGCTTTACATGAAGATAGAGAGGAATTTTACAGAATCCCTGATACTCGTGAAGAGGTAGCTCAGTATCTCCTCCTTTACTCCTTTTCCGGTGATCCTACGGACTTTGAAAGTTATGTAGATAACCAGTTCCAGACTGCTAATATGATGGTTTTTTTAAAAAGTGGACATAGCGCTGAGATAAAAAAAGTGGTTCGAGCTGTTAATTCCTACGTGGAGAAAAATTTCCCCCCGGGGGTAGAAGTAAATGTGACAGGAGCAGGTTCTCTTTTTATCGTAATAAATCAACTGCTGGTAAATACTTTCATAAGAAGTATTATCTTATCGTTGGTACTTGTTTTTATCATAGCGGCCAGCATCTTCAGATCCATAAAAGCAGGCCTCTTTTCTCTTGTTCCCATATGTATTGCTATCTTAATTAACTTTGGAGTCATGGGGTGGTTTAAAATTCCTTTAAATATTGGAACAGTAGCTATTTCGGCTATTGCAGTTGGAATAGGTATAGACTATGCAGTTCATTTCATATCCCGACTGAGAACGGAAAGCCTTGAAAATCCAGGTGTTTCTGCACTAATAGCCACAACAAGGACTACCGGAAAGGCTATCTTCTATAATGCTGTCGCCGTAGCAGCCGGTTTTTTGGTTCTCCTTTTTTCAAGTATAAAGTGGTATCATTTTATGGGAGAACTCATGAGCCTGGTTATGCTCATAAGTGCAACGGGAGCCTTGACAGTATTACCCGGACTCATTATCTTAACCCGATCAAGAATATTTAAAGATATTTGAGCAGGAGGCAAAAGATGAAAAAATTTAAATTTAAAAAAGTCACGCAGGTTCTGCTAATCTTAGCCATGGCGGGTATCCTTATAAGCCTTTTTTCCGGAACAAGTTTTGCCCTTACTGGCAGGGAAATCATGGAAAGGATGGACTCTCAACCCGTACCAAAAGGTAGTGAGGGAAAGCTCATTATGAGACTCATCTCCAAAACAGGTGGAGTAAGAGAAAGAATACTCCAATCTTACTCCAAAACCGAAAACGGACTGGAAAAACGATATGTGAAGTTTCTTGAACCTGCTGATGTTGCCGGAACCAGTTTTCTCACTCTGGAACAGGAAAAGGGTTCAGACCTTCAATATCTTTATCTTCCAGTATTACACAAAGTTCGCCGAATTGCCGCCAGAGGCAAAAAGGGAAGTTTTATGGGCTCTGATTTTACCTACAAGGATATGGAAGCAATAAACATTGATGAGTGGAAGTACAGGCTGTTGAGGGAGGAAGAATACGAAGAAAGGAAATGCTATGTAGTTGAGGCTACACCTGCTGATGAAGAGGTTCTGCAAGAGACAGGGTATTCTAAAAAGATTTCCTGGATCGATTCTGAGAACTTTATAGTTAGAAAAGTAGAATTTTACGATGAGACGGGTAATTTACTGAAAGTCCTGACTCTGGAAGAATACAAGCTCCTGGCGGAAAAGTACTGGATTGCCCATAAAATGACCATGAAAAATGTGCAAACGGGCCACTCAACTGAACTCATATTTAGAAAAATGAAGGTGGATGTAGAAATTCCAGATCTTTACTTTACCCCAAGATATCTGATGAGAGGAGGATAGAGTTGGAATTAAGAAAATACCTTGCCACAGGCACTTGCTTGATTTTCCTTATTTTCACTATTCCCTGTACAGCTATGGTCAAAGGATACTGGAAGATACCTTTTTATTATTTTACCGCCTCTCCGGAAAACGATAAGGAAAGATTTGATCTGGAGACGAACTTAGAATCTGACTTTCCGCTTTACAGTGTGGGTAAAGGGTTTTTCTCTTTTAAGTTTTACGGAAATGATCTGGGTGGTGAGTCAAAGGGCGATCTTGCAATTGACGAAGCTTACCTTGACCTATATACTCTTACCACAGACATTCGCCTGGGAAAGCAGTACATATTCTGGGGAAGAGCTGATGGAACAGAAACTCCCACCAACAACATCAATCCCGTTGACTACTCTCGAATAAAACCGGACTTTGAAGAACAGAGAATAAGTATTAATGCTTTAAAGGTTAATTATTTTAAAGACTCTGCTCTTATTTTTCAGGGAATTTGGATTCCGGAATTTACCCCCAGCAAATTACCTGATTTTTCTTTTCCCTCTTTCATAAATTTGAAAAATCCGAGGTTGCCTACCTCTCAAATTAAAAACAGCAGTTGGGGAATTAAAATTGATAGAATGGGGAGCAGAATTGATTTTTCCTTAAGCTACCTTTATACCTGGGACAGTTTTCCTGATTATGAGTTTGATCTGTCTCAAATCCCTATCATCAATTTGATCCCTGTTCACCATCGGCTTCAAATATATGGAGCTGATTTTGCTACAACCTTTGAAGAACTTGATCTGAGAGGTGAAGTTGCCTATTTTCAAACCCGGGATGAAAACGGGGACTCGTTATCCATTAAAAATCCTAACTTAAGATATATTCTGGAAGTGGGCTATCCTGTGATAGAAAATCTGAATGTAATTTTTCAGCTTGTGGGTAAAAAGGTTTTCCACTTCAAGTCACCAAATGAATATCCTGGATTAGAGAGTTTGGCCAGGGAATTTTCGGTTTTTTACGGTGAACAAAAAGAATGGCAAAATTCTCTTGTGGTGAATCTTACCCATAATATCTGGCATGAGAAACTAAAACTTGAAATTCTTTCCAGCTACAATTTGACCATGCAAGAGTACCTTTTGTCTTCACAGGTCAGTTATGAGCTTGGAGGTGGGTTTAATCTTGATTTTGGGGGTATGGTATTTGAGGGAAAGTCAAATACTCAATTTGGTATGATGGATGATAAAGATTTTCTCTACCTGGAGATAAAGCAAAGTTTTTGAATTTTTTAAAGCAAAATGGAAAAAGATAAATCAGACAAAGATTTAAACGACTCCAGTGTAAAACTTATGTATTTTATTGCAGCCATAGCCAGGTTGTGCATCGGGGAAAGCAAAAAGAAAATAATGTCTGTTTCACTTACTCATCCTGAGGTTACAGTTATCGGTTACATTTACTATGAAAATCCTCACCCCTGCATGTCAGATATTGGTCAGGTTCTCTCTCTGGATCTTAGCACCTTAACCAGAATAACAGATCGGCTTGTGGAAAAGGGTCTTATTCTTAGAAAACCAGATCTACAAGATCGGCGAGTAGTTAGAGTTTGCCTCACCCAAAAAGGGAAAGAGGTTGTTAAAACTCTGGAAAAGGAGAGAACACAAATACTGGAAAATTCATTGAAGAATCTAACTGTTGAGGAAAGGAGTAACCTTATCAAGTTAATGGAAAAACTTTTCCAGGCTATCTTTGGCAAACAAAATCAGAGTAGGTTTTCCGTTGAGACTTGCCCTCATTAAATTTTTTAGTATACTTGAAATAGTTGCTTTTAGTTGACGTGGCTGGATTGATTTCTTCGAGCTATCTCTCCTAAGGGCTTTGCCTATGGAAGATAGCCGGTAGGGTACAACCAGAAATGGTTGTGCCTCCCGCGTTTGGAAAGAAGAAATCTTTTTTGCGATAAGGCCAATATCTTCTCCAAACGATATTGGCCTTTTTCTTTAGAATGAAAAAAATAAAAAAAACAAATCTCTGGAACCTGCCTTTAATTTGTGTATCTATAATCTTATTTATTAGTCTTAACCTGCTTACCCTTCATGAAAAATCACCTGAAACAGTCAAAAAGGAATCCAAAAACTCATCATCTCTTATCAGGAGGAAAATATGATCCCTTTAGAAGAGGCCCTGGAAATTGTTCTTCGGCAAGCTTTAACTTTACCTGATGAGAAAGTTGATTTACTTTCCTCCCCGGGAAGAGTTTTAGCGGAGGACATTTGGGGTGAATTTGATATTCCAGCTTTTCATCGGGCAGCTATGGATGGATATGCGATAATGGCACGAGATACAATTTCCGCCTCAAAAACTAAACCTGTAATTTTAAAGGTTGCAGGTGAGCTTGCCGCAGGAGGTGGAATCGAATCTAAAGTTCGTCCCGGTCAAGCAATTAGAATCATGACGGGAGCGCCTATGCCCGAGGGGGCTGATGCAGTAGTGATGATGGAAGATACGGATAGTGAAGGGGAGAAGGTAAAAATATTCAAGTGTATAAGAGAAGGAGAAAATGTGAGTTTTGCTGGTGAGGATGTGAAAAAAGGAGAAAAAGTTCTTTCTCGGGGAACTCTGATAAGACCTCAGGAAGTGGGAATGCTTGCTGCTCTGGGCAGAAGAGAGGTTAGGGTAACCCAAAAACCCAGAGTGGCTATCATCTCCACAGGTGATGAAGTTTTAGAACCGGGTGAAAAGCTGGAGATAGGTAAAATTTATGATAGCAATAGTTTTGCTCTTTTTTCTCAGGTGAGAGCAAGTGGAGGTGAACCTCAAAGGATAGGTATTGTCAGGGATGACCCGGAAGAACTTTTATCTGTGGTACAGAAGGCAGTTTCTTCATGCGATATTTTACTCTTATCCGGGGGTGTATCTGAAGGAAAATATGACCTGGTTAAACAGGTCCTGGAAGAGGCAGGAGTGAAAATACTTTTCTGGAAAGTGGCCACAAAGCCTGGTAAACCCACCCTCTTTGGAATTAAAGGAAATAAACTTGTGTTTGGACTTCCCGGATATCCGGTCTCTTCCATGATGAACTTTGAAAATCTGGTAAAGCCAGCTATTTTTAAGATGCTGGGGCACAAGGAGTATAAGAAAAAGTTCAAAATAAAGGCCATTTTGAAAGAAGAAGTTAAAAACAGTTCCGGGAGAAAAAATTTTATAAGGGTGAGGCTGGTTGAAGAGGATGGAAAATACTGGGCTATTCCCGCACCCTCACAGAAATCTGGAGTATTAAAATCCATGCTATGGGCTAATGGCATAGTTGTGATGGCTGAAAATGTGAAAAAGTTGAGGGCCGGAGATGAAGTTGTGGTGGAGGTTTTAGGTTGAATGTAGATTATCTCAGAATTTCGCTAACTGACATGTGTAATTTTAACTGTATTTACTGTCGTCCCAGGAAGGGAGTAAAAATTCGGGATAAAAGCGAACTTTTAAGTTTTGAGGAAATAAAAAAGCTGGTAAACCTGGCAGGATTTTCGGGGATAACAAAGGTAAGATTGACCGGTGGTGAACCTTTGCTTAGAAAAGATCTACCTACATTAGCAAGGATGATTGTTCGGATAAAAAGTATAAGAGAGGTAAGTATTACCACCAATGGAACGAAGCTGGAAAGTCTGGCTTTGAAACTTAAAGAGTCAGGTATCTCTCGTGTAAATGTTAGTCTGAGCAGTCTAAAAAGAAGAAAATTTGCCCGGATAACCGGACGTGATAGTCTTCCACAGGTTTTAAGAGGTATAGAAGCCGCCAGAAGAGCAAACTTAACCCCCATTAAGATAAACGTGGTGATCCTCAAGGGAATAAATGATGATGAAATACTTGATTTTGTTGAGTTTGCCCAAAAAAATTCTTTGGTCATCCGTTTTATAGAGCATATGCCTATAAATGGTATAGGTGGGACAAGATGGTACATCCCCAACAGTCACGTAAAGAGCACGATAGAGAAAAAATGGGGTAAACTCGAACCAACTTCCTTTATCGGTAATGGGCCAGCCACTTACTACCAGCTTAAGGAATCGGGGAATCCTATCGGATTTATAAGCTTTATCAGTCATTCATTTTGTGAAAGATGTAACCGTTTACGCCTTACTTTTGATGGAAAGTTAAGACCATGTTTACTTTCCAGTTATGAACTGGATCTTAAAAATGTACTTCGTGATAAAAATTGCGATGAAGCTGACCTCAAAAAAATTTTTGATCTGGCACTTGGTTTTAAGAAAGAAAAAAGGACGGGAAATATATCCATAATGGAAAAATTTCATAAAACAGGTAAATTTATGTTTCAAATAGGAGGTTAAGTTGAATAAAATAAGTATGATTGAGATCACTGGAAAACCCACCACCTTCAGGGAAGCGGTAGCTAAAGGTGAGGTCATTTTATCCCCTGAAACCTTGAAGCTTATAAAAGAGGGAAAACTCCCCAAAGGCGATGTGTTAAGCTGCGCTCAAATAGCAGCAATTCTGGCCGTAAAGAAAACCCCGTATATTATCCCTCTCTGTCATCCCGTAAAGATTACAGGAGCCAAGGTAAATTTTGAGTTAAAGGAAAACAAAATTGAAATTGAAGCCCAGGTGAAGGCTACCGACAGAACAGGAGTTGAAATGGAAGCTTTAACCGCAGTTATGGTAGCTGCATTAACCATTTATGATATGTGTAAGGCAACCAATAAAGAGATGTATCTTTCTGATGTGCGGCTTATTAAAAAAAGAGGAGGAAAAAGTGGGGATTATTTGAGGGAAGAGCAATAATTGAAATAGCACAGCTCTAAGATCAATTTAAGGACAGGCAAAATGAAAGGAAAAATAATATCCATAAATATCAGCAAGGAAAAAGGTGTGTCCAAGAAGCCTGTAAAAGAAGCGTTCCTTAAAAAAAACCATGGTATCTTAGGAGATGCACATGCCGGTTTCTGGCATCGTCAAGTTAGCCTTTTGAGCTGGAGGTGTGTGGAAGAATTTCTACAGAGAAATCGATCTTTACAAAAATTGCAACCGGGAGATTTTGCGGAAAATCTTACAGTTGATGTAGATCTTTCTTCCTTAAACCCTGGAGATCTCCTTAAGGTAGGAAAGGAGGCTGTGATCAGAATAACTCAGATTGGTAAAAAATGTCACAGTGACTGCAACATTTATAAACAGGTCGGGGATTGTCTCATGCCACGAAGGGGAATTTTTGCCGAAGTGGTAAGAGAGGGAAAAATTCAGGTAGGAGACAAAATAGAGTTGATAGAGGAGTAAGATTTTGATGATAAAAATAGGCATAATTACCGTAAGTGATAGGTCATTTAAGAAAGAGAGAGAAGACCTAAGCGGACTACTCATTCATAAAATGGTGAAAAAATTGGGACAGGTAATAGACTACAGGATTGTGCCCGACGAAAAAACTGTTATATCCCAAAACATAAAGGATATGATAGATAAATTAAAGGTGGATTTGGTTTTAACTACAGGGGGAACAGGTCTTTCCCCGAGAGATGTTACACCCGAAGCTACGGCGGAAGTTATAGAAAAAATTTTACCCGGTTTTAGTGAGATAATGAGATTAAAAGGATTTGAGAAAACTCCTCATGCCTTACTTTCTCGTGCTATTGCTGGTGTTAGAGGAAAAAGCCTGGTGATTAATTTGCCAGGAAGTCCAAAAGCAGTGGAGGAAAGTCTGGAATTAATTTTACCGGCAATCCCCCATGCGCTGGAAGTCATAAAGGGTCTTCCTGAGTAAGAAATTTTTTCAAAGTCCATTTCTCCCCTGGTTTTTTCCCTTATTTACTTTTTTTGAATCTTATACAGACAAATCCCGCATTTTCTATAAGATTGGACGAAGGTGAATAAATTTTTATATTTTCACATTCCTTTGGCTCTTCAAACAAGGTAGAAAAAACACTTTCCAGTGTAAATCCAGCTCTTTCTGCTAAAAGTATAGTCTCTTGAGAAGTGTAAAAATGGGCCACCGAATAAAAAGGGTGTCCCTCCTTCTTTTTTTCCAAGTAAAATTTTCCCCAGCTACTGTTTCTGGGGACTATTCCCAATATAACTCTTCCGTCATTTTTTAATACCCGAAGGCATTCCTTTAATGTTGTTTGAGGATCATCTAAAAAACATAAAGTTACGATTATAGCTACTCCACCAAAAAAATCCGAAGGAAAAGGAAGGTTCTCAGCTCTTGCTTTTATTACTTCTATCTTTCTTTTAGCAGCTTTTTCTAACATTTTTTCAGATGGATCTATCCCAACATCTATACCAATTTTCTCGGCAAACCTACCTGTTCCAATACCTACCTCAAGCCATGGTTTTGATACTCCTTTAAAAGACTCTTTCACACATTTTACTTCCAACTCAAAAATATTTTTACCCGGGAAATGTTCAAACCACTCATCGTATCTTTGGCAGAGTTTATCAAATACCTCCCAGCTTGGTCTCATTCGTTAGCTTCCGTAATAGTTTATTTTCTTTTCAGTCCTAAGAGACGATCTATCTTATCCTTATCAAATCCAACTATCTTTGCTCTTCCAATCAGAAGAACAGGTACACTCATCTGTCCGGTCATTTTTACTACATCTCTTGCAGCATCCGGGTCTTTATCCACCCTTATTTCCTTCACCTTAATACCGTGTTGACGAAGGTAATTTTTAGCTCGTGAACACCATGGACAGGAAGACGAGGAAAATAAAATAACTCGTGGGTAATGCCTGGTTGACATTTTTTCCTGCCTTAAAATTATTAATCTTTATCATCACTCTTCCTCAAAGTGTATGGCCTCATTTGGACACTCCTCTGCAGCTTCTTTGATTTCATCTTCAAATTCGTTGAAATCTGCATCCTCTTTAACCGATGCCACATCGTTTACCTCAAAGACCTCGGGACAGGTATCCTCACAAAGTCCACAGCCTGTGCAAGCATCCTCATCGATCCAAACTTCAGTGATGGCCATTTACAACCTCCTTTTTAAATCTTTGCATCTCAAGATCTGCTTCTTAAAGATTAATATTATATGTGCAAATTATCTATGTCAAGATTTTGCAAAATAAAATTTTCTCCCATTAGGTTATTAGCAGATTAACTTAAGCAGCATATAGAAAGGAAATAATATTTTTTATTAAAATTGACACAAAAAATTTGCACATTATAATGGTACAAAATTTATCAAATGGAAATGTTTAACAACAAAGGAGGGACAAAAAGATGGCAATTATTTTTTTTCCGCAGTTTAAAAAGGGAAGAGAAGGAATTGAATTCAACCAGGGAACTATTCTGGAGGTTGCCAGAAAACTGGGAGTACAGATACCGTCTGAATGTGGAGGGCAGGGTCTTTGTGGCAGATGTATAGTGAGAATAGAAGGTGAGAGATATCTATTATCCCCAAAAACTGTTGCGGAAAAAAAATTTAATTTAAGCGAAGATGAAAGGCTTGCCTGCCAGGCAAAAATTAGTGGATCGGGAAGTATTCGTGTCTTTATTAAAAGTCCGGGTAAGTATAGTATTCTTTCTCGAAGTCTAAAAGATAGAGTAAGCTTAAATCCTCTGGTTTATGAAAAAAATGGTAAAGTATTTCACCAAGATAAACAAATTGACAAATTTAGGGGAAAAATTTATGGACTTGCTATAGATGTGGGGACCACTACCCTGGTATCTCAGATCGTTGACCTTCAGTCAGGAAAAATAATAGCTACTCTGGCTGACAAGAATCCTCAGAGTTTGTTTGGAGACGACGTTATCTCACGCATTGATTACACAATGAGAAATAAAAATGGGCTGAGGCAATTACAGAAAGTGATAATTGATGGAATAAATCAAGAATTAAAAAACTTTGCCGGTCAGAAAGAAGATATTCTCCAGTGTATATATGAAGTAGTGGTGGTCGGGAATCCTACAATGCGCAATATCTTTTTTGGAATTGATGTTTCTTCACTGGGAGTAATTCCTTTTGAGCCTTTAGAACCCGGGGCTGTAAATAGAAGGGCCGAGGAGATGGGTTTAATAATAAATCCAGGGGCAAATGTTTATGGTGCACCTCTAATCGGTGGTCATGCTGGAGCAGATGCTCTGGCCAATATTATTACTACCGGGATATACAAAAATGAAGTCCCATCAATGATCATAGACATTGGAACTAATGGAGAGGTGGTTATTGGTAATAAATACAGGATTATGAGTGCTTCCTGTGCTGCTGGAGGAGCTTATGAAGGAGCTACTGTAAAATGCGGTGTCGGAGCGGTGGAGGGAGCAATAAAAAATGTAAAAATTTTAAATGGCGAGGTTAAGTACGAGACTATTGGCGGTAAACCCCCTATAGGCATATGTGGTTCTGGTTTGATAGACCTTCTGAGCGAATTACTGAAGAATGGTATAATGAGTAAAAAGGCAAAGTTAAAAGAAGATTTTTTTATTACTAAAGATATAAGTATATCTCAACAGGATATCTACCAACTCATAACCGCAAAAGCTGGTCTAAGAGTGGATCAAGATCTCCTTATGAAATATTACGGAGTTGGTCTTGAAGATATTGGCAAGATCTATCTTTCTGGGGCTTTTGGAAATTTTATTAATTCAGAAAATGCTATAACAATAGGTCTTTTGCCAAACGCAAAGGATAAAATAGTCAAAATTGGTAATGGAGCTTTAGCTGGAGCAAGGCAAATGCTTTTATCTAAGGATAAAAGAAAGGATGCCGAACTTATAGCCAGGAAAGTAGAACACATTAAGCCCAACGAGAGAGAAAAGGACTTTGTTTATCTGGTAGCTGAAAAAATGTACTTTTAGTAATCTGTTAAGATGATTAATATTATCGCTATTGGTGCAGGTATATTCATTATTGCTGTGGTTATGGCTATGACAGGGCGAGGTGGAGGTAATTTCTATGTTCCATTACTAATAGCAAGTGGAATTCCAATATACCAGGCAGCTACTGATGCCCAACTTATTCTGGTAGCTACTTCAATATCATCTATGTTAATTTTTCAGAAACATAGGACTGTAGATTGGAAACTCGCATTAGTTATAGACCCACCCACTGACATTATGGCTTTCATAGGGGGCTACTATGCTCATCTCTTTAGAACTACACTACTGAAATTTATCTTTGGTGGGTTATTAGTTCTTTCAGGTTTTTTAATGCTCCGACCTGTTGGAGGTAATAGTATTATTAAACAAAAAAAATGCTTTGGGTGCTGGTTAAGAAAATACGGTGAATATGAGTATAAAGTCAACCTCTGGTCAGCAATTCCAGTAACTGCTGCAACTGGATTTGTAGCAGGTATGGTAGGAATATCTGGAGGGTCATTTAAGGTTCCTTTGATGGTTCTTATTTGTGGTGTACCTGTGCGAATTGCTGTGGGAACCTCTTCAGCTATGGTGGCTGTAACTGCCCTAATGGGATTTTTAGGACACTCTATAAGGGGTGATTTTAACTCCATTAGAGCAATTCCGCTGGCAATCATAGCTATATTAGGAGGGATAATTGGGGGTAATTTTTCTATCAAAACTAAACCACAAAAATTAAAACATATCTTTGCCTATTCTACACTTATAGCTGCAGTTTTTATGATTTTAAATGCGATACTTTCTGTTTAATTAGAAATAAAGCGGTGGAAATTTTTCGTTAGTTTTATCAACTCAAAAAATAAGATTTGAGATTAAGGTTAGACCCTATTTCTTTGTCTTTTCCTTGCATTTCAGTTTGTCAAGTCTTTCAAAAACCCTTATGAGTTCTTCATCCAGTTTTCTAAAGGTATCTTTTAACTCGTTTATGGAGGTAACTTTTTTTGTCTTTATCTTGATTGCTCCTCTTGGACAATTTCTCTCGCAATCAAAACATCTTATACATTTACGCTGGTCAATGTATGCCTTACTTCCAATTATGCTTATTGCCTTTACAGGGCAAACTCGGGCACAAACTCCACATCCTATACATTGGCCGAGATCAACCTCAGGTATTTCACCTCTTGGTATCATCTTTATCATTTGATATTGTTATTATTTGACCTACTCCAGCGGGAATAAAATTTTTCTTTAGAGATTTCCTGAAAAGGACTACGAGTTAGATCTCCGCAGCAGTGACATGGTGCAACTTTTTTGACTCTTTCTTTTTTAAACTGCTTAATTATCCTTTCAATCAATTTGATTCCTCCCATCATTATCTGTTTCAGTTGTAAAGGCTATTACTGGAAACAAAATCTTAAATATTACAGTAAGAAATATTATATATCGAAGCTGTAAGGCCATTTAGTCTATTTTCTTCACTATTTAACAATTTTTTTTATAATATAACATGATAATAATTTTTGTCAACTCTATCTTGACAGTCAGATTTACTTTTATTATACTACGATGATTTGTTAAATATATCACAAGGCACCTTGTAGGAATCAAGATAAATGAAAATTTCAGTTACAGGTAAGGGAGGGGTAGGCAAAACTACTCTTACTGCTGGTCTATGTAAGTATTTTGCCGACAAAGGAAAGCGGGTATTTGCTATTGATGCTGACCCCGATGCAAACCTTGCCTTCACCCTTTCTTTTCCTGAGCCTTCCAGTATAACTCCCCTGATTGAAATGAAAAAACTAATCGAGGATCGAACCGGAGCAAAACCTGGAAATTTATCTTCTTTTTTCAAATTAAATCCCAGAGTGGATGATATTCCCGACAAATACTTCGTGCAGCACAACGGGATAAAACTTGCTGTTATGGGAACCGTAAGAGGTGGGGGAATGGGCTGTACCTGTCCAGAAAATGCCTTTTTAAGAGCACTTCTTACCCATCTTTTTCTGGAAAGAGAGGAAATTGTTATAATTGACATGGAAGCAGGAATAGAGCATCTTGGTAGAGGAACAGCACAGGGAGTAGATGAATTGATAGTTGTTGTTGAACCAGGCAAAAAAAGTGTAGAAACAGCCTTTCGAATCAGGAACCTCTCTTTCCAGTTAAATATCCAAAATGTTAGTGTTGTGGGCAATAAGGTAAGAGACAAAAAAGATAAAAGCTACCTTTTGAAAAGTCTTTCCGATTTTGATTTTTTAGGATTTCTAAGTTTTGACGACGCAATACTTCAGGCAGATATAGAAGGTGTTTCTTTCTGGGGAAAAAGCAGTAATTTCCGAAAGGAAATAGAGGCCATTGCTGAAAAATTAAAGGAGAAACATTATGAAGGCAGATAAAAGAACCGTTGATAAAGCAAGTAGACGTGTAATAGAAAGGGCAGAGGAGAATAATGTTAGCCTCGTCTGGGATCGTTGTGAAGCCATGCAACCCCAGTGTGGTTTTGGAAAATTAGGGCTTTGCTGCCGTATATGCAATATGGGTCCCTGTAGAATAGATCCTTTTGCTGAAGAAGAGCGGGTTGGAATATGTGGAGCAAGTGCTGATACCATAGCTGCCAGAAATCTGGCAAGGATGATTGCAGGAGGTGCAGCAGCACATTCTGACCACGGAAGAGACATCACCCATGCTCTGTTATTGGCAAGTGAAGGTAAGGCCGATGCCTACAAGATAAAAGACGAAGAAAAAATGAAAATCCTGGCTAAAGAATACCAGGTCAAAACCGATGGAAGAGCAACAAATGAAATAGCTAAAGAGCTTGCAGAAAAAATACTGGCTGAGTTTGGAAATCAACATGGTGAGCTAAGAATGCCTCTCAGGGCACCAAAAAAAAGAGTAAAAGTCTGGAGAGAACTTGGAATTGTGCCTCGAGGTGTTGATCGAGAAATCGTGGAAATGATGCATCGTACCCATGTGGGAGTGGATAATGACTACAAAAATATTATCATGCATGGTTTAAGGTGTGCTCTTGCCGATGGCTGGGGAGGTTCAATGATTGCCACCGATCTTTCCGATGTTTTATTTAGCAGTCCTAAACCCCTGAGAGGAAAAGTGAATCTTGGTACTTTGTCCAGAGAAGAGGTTAATGTAGTAGTTCATGGACATGAGCCTACTCTTTCAGATGTGGTTACCTTCGCTGCTAAAGATCCAGAAATTGTTGAACTTGCCAGAAAAAAAGGAGCCAAAGGGGTAAATCTTGTAGGAATATGTTGTACTGCCAACGAAATCTTGATGCGCCATGGAATCCCTGTAGCCGGAAATTTCTTGCAACAGGAACTTGCCATTTTAACAGGGGCTGTTGACTTAATGATGGTGGATGTTCAATGTATAATGCCTTCACTAAGTAGTGTAATTAACAGCAATGGTTTCCACACCAAACTTATCACTACTTCTCCAAAATGTAAATTTCCGGGAGTAGAACATGTAGAGTTCAAGGAGGAAAATGCTTACCAGATTGCCAAAGATATTTTAAAAATGGCTATAGAAAACTTTTCCAATCGGAATAATAATGAGGTCTATATTCCTGAAGAGAATGAAGACCTTATTGCAGGGTTTTGTGCCGAGAATATTTACAGATTTCTGGGAGGAACCTATAGAGCCACCTACAGACCTTTAAATGATGCTATCATCCAGGGTAGAATTAGAGGACTTGCTGGAGTGGTCGGATGTAATAATCCCAAGATTACTCACGATTATGGACATACGGAGATGGTAAAGGAACTTATCAAAAATGATGTTTTAGTTGTAGTAACTGGTTGTTCCGCAATAGCCAATGCTAAGGCAGGGCTCTTACAGCCAGAATCTGTGTTCAAATATGCAGGAAAAGGGCTTCAAGAAGTATGTGAAGCTGTAGGAATTCCTCCGGTACTTCATGTAGGTTCCTGTGTGGATAACAGTAGAATTCTGATAGCTCTAACAAATGTTGTTCACGAGGGAGGCCTGGGAGAAGATATAAGTGACTTACCAGTGGCAGGAGCTGCTCCTGAATGGATGAGCGAAAAAGCCGTATCCATAGGATTTTACTTTGTTGCTTCAGGTGTTTTCACTGTTCTTGGTTTTCCCTTTCCAATTCTGGGAAGTAAAAATCTAACCAGATTTATCTGTGAAGAGCTGGAAGAACTGGTGGGTGGAAAATTTGCCTTTGAGTCTGATCCCATTAAAGCAGCTCATCTTATGATAAAACATATTGATAAAAAAAGAGAGGCCTTGAAGTTAAAACCTTTAATGTACCAGTAAAAAACCAAAAGAGGTAAGACATGAAAAAGATTCTGGTTGTTTTTGCCGAAAAATGTCTTGGGTGTAGAAGTTGTGAACTTGCCTGTGCCGTTGAACACTCTCAGTCTAAAGATTTAATCAAATCTCTAACTGAAACACCCCTTCCCCAGCACAGGGTTGAGGTGGAAACTCTGGAAGATTTTACTATCCCTCTTCAGTGTAGACACTGTGAAGATGCTCCCTGTGTCTCGGTTTGTCCTACACATGCTCTTCAAAAATCTTCTCCTGATAGTCCTGTAAGCTTGAATGACGAACTCTGTATAGGTTGTAAGTGGTGTATTCTGGTTTGTCCTTTTGGTGTCATTAAAATAAGAAGAGATGGGAAAGCTATTGTGAAGTGTGATCTCTGCAAAGAGAGAACGGAGAAGGGATTAAAACCTGCCTGTGTGGAAGCATGTCCTACCGGAGCACTTCAATTTATGGAAGTAGAAAAAGTCACCAAAGAAAAGAAGGAGAGGTTCCTGGTAAGCTTGATAAAAAGTGAAGAAAAAACTGCAAGGATAAGAGAAAATGAGTCCACAAGTTTTGGAAACAGTCGATAGGGTTATTGATAAATACCATAAAGATAAAAGTATGCTTATTCCCATTCTTCAGGATATACAGCGAGAATATAATTACTTGCCCCGGGAGGCATTACTTAGAGTAAAAGACAAATTAAATGTTCCTTTACCTCAAATTTATGCAGTAGCCACTTTTTATAAAGCTTTCAGTTTAAAACCTCGAGGTAAACATACCATATATGTGTGTATGGGAACAGCATGCCATGTACGAGGATCACCGAAAATTCTTGAAGAGATTCAAAGGAAGTTAGATATCAAACCGGGAGAAACTACACCTGATCTTAATTTTACTTTAGAAACAGTGAACTGTCTGGGAGCCTGCGCATTGGGACCTCTTGTGGTAGTTGATGGCAATTACTTTGCAAGAGTAACCCCGGTTCAGGTTGAGAAAATCCTAAACAAATACAAAGAGCGATAGTAAGAGAAACCGTATGAGTAAAAAAATCAAAAGTTTAAAAGAACTTGAAGAGTTAAGGAAAGAGGGTTTAAAATCTCTTTATCCCGATAAACCAAGAATTATGATTGGGATGGCTACCTGTGGGTTGGCTTCAGGAGCTAATGAAGTTTTTGAGGCGCTAAATACGAAAGTTAGAGAAAACAGAATAGACATTAAAATAGTTCCTACTGGATGTTTAGGTTATTGTCAAATAGAGCCTCTGGTGGACGTATTTAAACCTGGATGGCCTCGTATTATTTATCAAAAGATGAACGGTGAAAAAGTTATTAAACTTTTAGAAAGCCTGACCAGGGAAAGTATATGGAAAGATAGTATTCTTGCCAGGCTGGATAGAGATGAACTTCTTATTTTTGGTAAGACAAAGAAATATGATATACAGGGGGAGTTATCAGGTGTGATAGATGATATCCCTCTTCTTCAAGAGATACCTTTCTACTGCAAACAATTCAGAATCGCCAGCAGGAATTGTGGTTTCATTGATCCTACTAATGTGATTGAGTACGTAGCACGAGGAGGTTATTACTCTCTCTTCAAAGTTCTTTCTCAATACGAACCTGACCAGGTTATAGAGGAGATTATCAAATCAGGTCTTAGAGGAAGGGGTGGAGGAGGCTTTCCTACTGGTAAAAAATGGTTGTACTGTCGCCAGGCCAAAGGTAACGTAAAATATGTTATCTGTAACGCTGATGAAGGAGATCCTGGTGCCTATATGGATAGAAGTATTCTCGAAGGTGATCCTCATAGTATACTGGAAGGTATGATTATTGGAGCTTATGCAATTGGAGCCAGAGAAGGATATATATACGTTAGGAATGAATATCCACTGGCTGTAAAACATATAAGTATTGCTATTAAACAAGCTGAGGAATACGGGCTTTTAGGTGAGGATATTTTAGGTTCAGGGTTTAGTTTTTCCATTAGAGTTAATAGAGGGGGGGGTGCATTTGTTTGCGGTGAGTCAACAGCCTTAATGGCCTCTCTGGAAGGAAGAGTTGGAGAGCCACGAGCAAAACACATCCATACGGTAGAAAGTGGACTCTGGGAAAAGCCTACCAACCTTAACAACGTGGAAACCTGGGCCAATGTTCCGGTAATCATTGCCCGGGGAGCTGATTGGTACTCTAAAATAGGCACAGAGGGAAGTAAAGGAACAAAGATCTTTTCTCTTGTTGGAAAAATCAACAATACAGGTCTCGCAGAGGTCCCTATGGGCATAACTTTGAGAGAAATTATCTTTGATATCGGAGGTGGAATACCTGGAGGAAAAAAATTTAAGGCTGTTCAAACAGGTGGTCCTTCTGGAGGATGCATACCTGAGAATTTTCTTGACCTCCCGGTAGATTTTGATGCACTTACCAAAGTAGGGTCTATGATGGGATCAGGTGGAATGATCGTTATGGATGAGGATACTTGTATGGTGGATGTGGCAAAATATTTTCTCACTTTTCTTAAAGATGAATCCTGCGGAAAGTGTACTTCCTGTAGAGAAGGTATAAAACAAATGCTGGAAATTCTTAACCGGATAACCCAGGGTGAGGGAAAAGAGGAAGATATAGAGCTGCTTGAAGAATTATCTGAAGTTGTTAAAAGCACTTCCCTGTGTGCTTTAGGAGGAACTGCTCCCAACCCTGTTTTAACTACTATTCGCTACTTCAGAGATGAATATGAAGCTCATATTAAAGATAAAAAGTGTCCAGCTCGAGTTTGTCGTGACCTTATAACCTATACAATAGATCAGGAAAAATGTACCGGATGTACCCGCTGTGCCAGAGAATGTCCTCAGGAAGCCATAGTTGGAGAGAGGAGAAAACCTCATCGCATATTGCAGGAAAAATGTGTAAAATGCGGGATATGTTACGAAACCTGCAAATTTGATGCTATAAAGGTGGAATAAATGGTTAAACTGGTCATAGATGGAAAAGAGGTTGAAGTGGAAGAAGGACTATCAGTTCTTGAAGCAGCAAAAAGGATTGGGGTTAAAATACCAACTCTTTGTTATCACCCGGCCGTAAGTGCGTATGGTGCCTGTAGAGTTTGCACAGTTGAGGTTATCCGCAAAGGGTGGTCTCGACTAACCGCTGCCTGCACTTATCCGGTTCAAGACGGAATTGAAGTAAAAACAAATTCAGAAAAAGTCATAAAGGCAAGAAGGTTAATTATTGAAATGCTCCTTGCACGCTGTCCAAATGTCAAAGCTATTCAAGAATTAGCCAGAGAGATGGGGCTTGATAAAGTTAGATTTCCACAGGAAGATAAAGAATGCATCCTCTGTGGTCTCTGTGTGCGTGTTTGTAGTGAGGTTATAGGAGCAAATGCCATTGGATTTGCCAGTAGAGGACTGGAGAGAAAAGTTACCACACCATTTGAGATTGAGCCAGATACCTGTATTGGATGTGGAGCCTGTGCTGTAGTATGTCCCACTGGAGCAATAAAGATTGAAGATATTGAAGATAAGAGAAAAATAGATATGTGGTCACGCAAACTGGAAAGAGTCAGGTGTGAAAGATGTGGGAGATATTTTTTTACTAAAGCAATGGTTGATTATGTGAAAGCCAGAAATGAAAAGATAGAAAAACTACAGGAATTTTTAAATCTCTGTCCTGATTGCAGGAGAGAGATTTTAAAGGATAAGCTTAGGGTAACTAAAGAAACTACTACATTGCATAGAACTTAAGGAGGTCGTGCATGTCCAGAATAATTGCCTCTGCAGCTATAAGGGGAGCCTATAAGTACGTAAAGGAAGCTGAGGAAAAGTTAAACAGACTAATTGAAGAAAAAGGTGAAAAAGAGGCCATAGGATTTCCAAATACTGCCTATTATCTGCCTTTAATTTTGGCTCTTACCGGCATAAAGGTTGAAACATTAGCTGATGCAAAAAAAGCTCTGGAGTGGGCTAAGAAACTTCTTCCTCCTGTTCCTTCGGAAAGCCTCTGGGTTCCTTATCTGGGAGATACCCTTGATGCAGGAATTGCAACCTTAATTGCTGAGGAGATAATTGAAGCTTTAAAATACCTTACTGGCGATAAACCTAAGGGGATATGGTTGGGCTTCACTGACGATGCCACTTTGAGAAATCAGGGAATAAAACTTGTAGACGGAAGAATGCCGGGTTTTGCTGCTTGCGTGGGAGCACTTCCCACTAATGAACAGGCAGTTGAACTTGCAAGAGCCCTGCAGGAGAAAAACATTCTGGTATTTATGGCTTCTTCTTCCGGTGGAAGGAGTATGGCTGAGCAACTTGCTCAAGAAGGAATTGAAATGAACTGGGATACCTTTCTCGTCCCTTATGGCAAAGATACATCGGCTGCCATTCATGCTTTAAATTTTGCAGCTCGTGCAGCTATGACTTTTGGTGGAATAAAACCAGGGGATCTTGAGCAGGCAAGGAAAATTCTTCTCTACAATAAAGAAAGAGTCCACGCCTTCGTTCTTGCTCTGGGAGCTGACCCAGAAGTAAATGGCAATAAACAACTTATCACCGATGAAAAATATGCCACTGCCGCAGGGGCAATTAATTTTGGCTTCCCTATCCTTTCTGACGTTGCCATTCCTCAGATTTTACCCACTGGTATTTGTACCTATGAGCATGTTGTTTCCAATATTGCTCTGGATAAAATAGTTGGCAAAGCTATCGAAGTTAGAGGTCTGGAAATAAAGGTAACAGAGATCCCCATACCTGTTCCTTACGGTGCTGGATTTGAAGGTGAGAGAGTAAGAAAAGAGCAGATGCAGGTTGAATTTGGAGGAAAACGCGGTATAGCTTTTGAACTTTTACGGGGAAAACCAATGAATGAGGTAGAAGATGGCAAAATTGAGATAATCGGTCCTGATGTTGATCAGATGGAAGAAGGTGGCGCTTATAATTTAGGAATTTTAGTTGAGGTTGCCGGTCGGAACTTCAGTGAAGATTTTGAGACTGTTCTTGAGCGAAGAATCCATGAGTTTTTATCCTGTGCCAATGGAATATTTCATATGGGTCAGAGAGCTATTGTCTGGATAAGAATAAGTAAAGAAGCCTATCATAAAGGTTTCAGGTTAAAGCATTTTGGAGAAATACTGGTAGCTAAAATGCATGATGAATTTCCCGGTATCGTGGACAAGGTTCAGGTTAAGATAATAACTGACGAAGAAAAGATAAAGGAGCCTCTTGAAGAAGCAAAAAAGATCTACCATCAAAGAGATGAAAGATTGGGCGGGATGACAGATGAAGATGTGGATGAGTTTTATAGCTGTATTCTCTGTCAATCCTATGCACCCAATCATGTATGTATAGTGACTCCAGAAAGACTGGGCTTATGTGGAGCTTATACCTGGCTTGACTGTAAAGCATCCTATCAGATTAATCCCCATGGACCTAACGAACCTGTAAAAAAGGGAAGATGCCTTGATCCTGTTAAAGGTCAATGGGAGGGAGTTAACGAATATCTTAAGGTAAAATCTAATGGTAATCTGGAAAGATTCAATGCCTATTCTATTCTTGAGGACCCTATGACTTCCTGTGGGTGCTTTGAGTGTATTGCAGCCGTTTTACCTGAGGCAAATGGAGTTATGATTGTGAATCGTGAATTCACCGGAATGACTCCTATAGGGATGACTTTCAGTACTATGGCAGGACAGGTGGGAGGAGGAGTACAAACACCTGGATTTATAGGAATTGGTAAAATGTACATTACAAGCCGAAAATTCATATCAGCTGACGGGGGTTTAAAAAGGGTTGTCTGGATGCCCAGTGAACTCAAAGAGGAAATAAAAGAAAAACTGCAAAAAAGATGTGAAGAAATAGGAGAACCAGATCTTATAGAGAAAATTGCCACTGAAAAAGAGGCAACTACCTCCGAGGAACTTCTGGAATTCCTTCAGAAAAAAAATCATCCAGTTCTCTCCATGCCACCATTGATGTAATATGAGGGGGATCTGTTTAAACTTGATTTAATTTTAAGGAGGGAGTAGATGGGCTTAACCGGACTTCAAATTTATAAACTTTTACCTAAAACAAACTGTGGAGATTGTAATTTCCCTACCTGTATGGCTTTTGCAATGCAACTTGCGGCAAAAAAGGTATCTCTTGATCAGTGTCCTCATGTAAGTGAAGAGGCCAAAAAGCAACTTGCAGAGGCCTCAGCACCTCCCATGAGGCTTGTCACTATTGGGACTGATGGCAGTAAGATTCAGGTAGGTCAGGAAACAGTCCTTTTCAGACATAAAGAAAAATTCCATCATCCGGCTGGCATTGCTATTCTAATGGAAGACAATTTTGAAGAAGAAAAATTGAATCAGGAGCTAAATGCTATTGCTTGTTTGAAATTTACCAGAGTTGGAGAAGAAATAGGAGTAAATCTTGTAGCTTTAAAACATACTTCAAAGGGTCCTGAAGATTATGCAAAACTGGCGGGTCTGGTTAGCGAGAAAACGGGACTTGCTCTTATTCTTGTTTCAGATGACCCCTCTGTTGTGGAAGCTGCTCTTAAAACAGTAGGAAATAAAAAACCACTTATTTACGCAGCCAAGAGAGATAATTTTGAGAAATTTGCCTCCTTGGCTAAGAATTATAACTGTCCTCTTGCAGTTTATGCTGAAAGTCTGGAAGAGCTTGCTGATCTGACTCAGAAAATCAAAAATCTGGGTGTAAATGACCTTGTTCTTGATCCAGGTACAAGAAAAGTGGGAAAAACTCTAACCGAACTAACCAGGCTAAGAAGACTTGCGGTAGAGAAAGTCTTTCGTCCCTTAGGCTACCCGACCATAGCTTTCACGGATGAAAATAATCCTTTTCAAGAAATTGCTCAGGCTGCAACTTATGTCTGTAAATATGCGAATATCGTGGTTTTAAGAGCAAAGGAAAAATGGCAACTTTTACCTCTTCTAACAATTAGACAGAACATCTACACAGATCCTCAGGTTCCCAATGCTGTAGAGGCCAAACTCTACGAAATAGGAGCGGTAACACCTGATTCTCCGGTCATTGTTACCACAAACTTTTCTCTTACCTACTTTACAGTGGAGTCGGAAGTAGAAAATAGTAAGGTCCCAACTTATATCTCTGTTGTGGAGACGGAGGGACTGGGAGTTTTAAATGCTTATGCTGGTGACAAATGGTCGCCTGAGAAGATAGCCAAAACACTTGAAGAGCAAAGGGTAAAGGAAAAGGTAAACCACAATACTATTATCATTCCCGGTTTGGTGGCTGTTTTTAGAGCGGAACTGGAGGAAGAATTTAACTGGAAAGTACTGGTCGGTCCCGAGGAAGCAGCCAGAATTCCCAGTTTTCTCAAGAATGAGTGGAAGGTAAAAAATAAATAACAACCTAAAGTAGATGAAAAAAGAAAAAATTAAGGTAACCTTTCTTCCTCAAAAAGAAACAGTTGAAGTGGAAAAGGGTATAACGTTACTTGAAGCTGCAGAAAAGGCCGGTGTGTACATCAACTCCATCTGTGGAGGTGATGGAATCTGTGGTAAGTGCCGATTGATTGTGAGAGAGGGTGAAGTTAAAACAAGGCCAACAACTCTTCTTTCCCGTGATGATATAAAAAAAGGATATGTCCTTGCCTGTCAGACGGAAGTAATTGGTGATGTGGTTGTGGAAGTTCCTCCTGAATCAACTGCGGAAGGAAAAATACTTATAGATAAGGATGCCCAGAGGTTTAGAGCCCTATATGCCCCTTTAAAGGAAAAAGTCTATTTTACCTATGAGCCTCTCATCCAGAAGCTCTATCTTGAACTTCCTCCACCCACTTTGCAGGATAATGTATGCGATCACCTCCGACTTTACCGGGGTATAAGAAGAAAAAAGGAAATTCCCATTATGCAAACCGGACTCAAAATAATAAGGTCCATCCCTTATATTTTAAGAGAATATAACTGGAAAGTCACTGCCACTCTGGGAATTAGAGGAGGAACAGTTGAGGTAATTCAGGTAGAAAAGGGGAATACAAAAGATAAAAATTTTGCCATAGCAGTAGATGTCGGAACTTCTACAGTTGTCGCTCATCTTGTTAATCTAAATACTTCAGAAACCATGGATGCTGAAGCCACCTATAATTCCCAGAGGGTATATGGAGAGGAAGTTACAAGAAGGATAATATATGCCGAACATAAAGGGACAGATAGACTTCGAGAGGCTATTGTGGAGGACATTAACAATTTAATCAATACTTTAATTTCCCGCAACAATATACGGCTACATGATGTAATGGCTGTGGTTTGTGCCGGTAACACAGCTATGATCCATTTCTTATTGGGTCTTGATCCTTCTCAGATCAGAAAAGAGCCTTACATACCTGTGTGTACTGCTCCTCCCCCCATAAGGGCAGCCGAAGTTGGAATAAGAATAAACCCTCGTGGACTTCTCTATAGCCTGCCCAGTATAGCTGCCTGGGTAGGTGCCGACATTACCGCCGGAATTCTGGCCACAGGAATTTACCAGGCCGGTGAACTTGTTATGTTAATAGACATAGGAACAAATGGAGAAATCGTTATCGGAAACAAGGATTGGATGGTTTGCTGTTCCGCTTCGGCAGGACCGGCCTTTGAGGGAAGTGGGGTTAAAAACGGAATGCGAGCAGGTGAAGGAGCAATAGAGAGACTTCATATAACTGAGGAGGGAAAGATAAAGTATACTACCATTGGTGATGTCAAACCAAGAGGTATATGTGGATCCGGATTGATAGACATTGTAGCAGAACTATTTAAGGCCGGATATATTGACAGATCTGGTCGACTTCAACCTGGAACTGATAGAAGAGTAAGGGAAAGAAATGGGGAACTGGAATTTCTTCTTGTCCCTGCTTATCAAACTGACCGTGGGGAAGATATTGTGGTAACTCAACCTGATCTTGAAAATCTTCTAAGAGCTAAAGCGGCAATATTTGCCGGAATCAACATTCTCTTAAACAGCTTAAATCTTACTTTTTCTGATATTGATAGACTTTACATTGCTGGAGGGTTTGGCAATTATCTTGATAAGGAAAACGCTATTCTTTTAGGTCTTATTCCTGATATAGATAGAGATAAAATCCAATTTGTAGGAAACACTTCAATTATGGGAGCCAAAATGGCTCTTTTCTCCTGGGAAGCACTGGAAATGGCTTATGAAATAACAAGAAGAATAACCTACTTTGATTTAATCACCTATCCTTTGTATATGGATGAGTTTATGTCGGCAAAATTTTTACCCCACACAGATATAACAAAGTTTCCCTCACTGGCAGCGAAAATAAAATAATGAGTAGAAAAATTGTCTGTACCGGAAGAGGGGGAACAGGTAAAACTACTTTTGTAGCTCTGGCAGCTTTGTGTCTTGATTCACATCCGTTATTGATTGATGCCGATTCAGATCAAAATCTGGCTGACATGCTGGGAATAAATCTTGAAAAAGAAAAAATTAAGACTATCTCGGAGATCCTTTTTGATATTCAAAAAAAGAAGAATACCAAAGAATTAAATTCTCTAAGCTTACCGGAAAAAATAGAATACTTACTGAACTTCTCCTGTCTCTATGAATCAGAAGATTTTGACCTTATTTCTATAGGGGTAAAATGGACTCAGGGTTGCTACTGCATGCCCAACAATATCCTAAGGAGTATTCTTCCCAAACTGGCAGAAAGTTACAGATACACTATTATTGACTCACCTGGGGGACTGGAGCATCTTAACAGAAGAATAGTTTCTGAGGTTGATGATATATTTGTCATAATTGATCCTACGGTAAAAGCTTTAAAAAATATGGAGCGACTTAAAAAAATCGCCTCTGAAGTTGGAATTAGTTATAAAAACATATATCTTGTGGGAAACTACAGGTTTAAAAGAGAAAAGGAAAAGCTGGCTAAAAGTTCTGGAAATTACCTGGGTAAGATAGAATATGACCCTGAATTAGAAGAGTATACCTGGAATGGGCGATCTTTGACTGATTTATCACAAAATTCGCCTGCTTTTTCTTCTATAAGAGAGATACTGAAAAAGGCCGGCTATATGTAGTTTGAATAGTTAAAAAACCATAAATCTCTGAAGGTCTCCTGCAAATGAGGGGTTTAAAAGGAGGGAAAAAAATGCAGATACCCGATGTTAAACAAAAATGGCCAAATCCTATTAATACGGTAACCATTGGAGCTACCAGAGAAGAAGGAGGAACAAGGTCTCATACAATCACAATTGGAGGAGCCACTACTCTTCCCTATCTTTACTTTGAAGGAGACATTCCTCATCGCCCGGTAATAGCTATGGAAGTTTGGGATATTGCTCCTTCTGACTGGCCTGAGACACTGGCTGAAAATTTCTCTGATGTCTGGGACGATCCCGGAAAATGGGCCAAAAAATGTGTGGAAGAATTTGGGGCAGACCTTATCTGTTTAAGGCTACAGGGTTGTGACCCGGATGGAGAAAACAAAGATGCTAATCACGCTCAGGAGGCAGTGAAAAGAGTTTTAAATTCAGTAGGTGTTCCCCTTATTATATGGGGCTGTGGAAATAAAGATAAAGACAATGAAATATTCCCTGCCTGTTCTCAGGCAGCAGCTGGTGAAAGATGTCTGCTGGGAACCATCACTGAAGATAACTATAAAACTCTTGTAGCTTTGTGTCAGGCTGATAAACACAAAGTAATTGCTGAATCCCCGGTTGATATAAACATAGCCAAACAGGTCAACATTCTGGCAACTGATGCTGGGTTAAGTCCTGAGGATATTGTTATTTATCCTACTACTGGTGCTCTTGGATATGGAATCGAATATGTTTATTCTATTATGGAAAGAGGACGTATTGCTGGATTAGGAGGAGATAAAATGTGGGCAATGCCTATCCTTGGAGACATAGGAAAAGAAGTTTGGAAAGTAAAAGAGGCTATCGCACCTGAACAGAACGTTCCAGAATGGGGAGATCATCGTAAAAGAGGGCCTCTCTGGGAGTTGACCACTGCTGTAGTTTACCTTCAGGCTGGTGCAGACATTCTCATTATGCGCCACCCCATGGCAGTTAAAGAAGCCAAAGCATACATCGATAAATTGATGGGAAAAAGCTAATTTTGGAGGGAAACTATGATCTTGGTTGGAGAAAGAATAAATGGAGGCTTTAAAGATATTCAAAGGGCTATTCGAGAAAAAGATAAATCAATTATTCAACATTGGGCCAAAGTTCAAACCGATGCTGGAGCAGATTACCTTGATGTTAATATGGGTGCCGCTTCCAACAAAGTGGAGGATTTCATCTGGATGATTGAGACTGTTCAAGAAGTAGTCTCTACACCTATATCAATTGATAGTAACAAACCTGCTTTCATAAAAGAAGCACTTAAAGTTTGCAAAAAACCCGCTCTTATTAACTCAACAACAGCCGATAAGGAAAAGCTCGATCAGATCCTTCCTCTTGCTGTGGAATATGGTGCCTCGGTGGTGGGAGTATGTATGGACAAAAAAGGGGCACCTCAGGATGTTAATCGCAGAGTAGAGCTGGGGGCTACAATATTTGGAGAAGCAATAGAAAAGGGGCTTTCCGAAGACAGGATTTTTCTTGACCCTGTAACCATGCCTCTTAAATTTCTCCAGGAACAGGCTGCAAATGTGATAGAGGCAATAAGGCAATTTACACTTCTTTCCAGTCCTCCTCCTCACATAATTGTGGGACTTAGTAATATTTCCTCAAAGACTCAGGAAGTAAAGCTTTTAAATCGCATTTTCCTGGTTATGTGTATCTGTGCAGGACTTGATGCAGCTATATGTGATATTACTGATGAGGAACTGGTAAATTCGGCCATTGCTGCTGAAGTTATACTTAGCAAACACATATATTCAGATTCCTTTATAAAAGCTTACAAAGAAAGTAAGAAAAAATGAATTATCCAAAAAAACTGTTTGTTGCGGCAACAAGACAAAACGACGGTAAATCTACAATCTCTCTTGGACTTTTGCAGGTCTTAAGAGAGAAATATCCTGAAGTTGGTTTTATGAAACCGGTTGGCCAACACTATGTGGAGGAGGAAGGATATAAAGTTGATGAAGATGTAGTTTTGATGCGGGATGTCTGTGGAATTACAGACAATCTAAAAGATATGAATCCAATCACTGTGGAAAGGGGGTTTACCGAGAAATACATTCAAGAGGAGAATCTGGAGAAATACGTTAAGATAATAAGGGACTCTTATGAGCGTATCTCAAAAAATAAAAAATTAATGCTTATAGAAGGAACCGGTCATGCTGGCGTTGGAGCGGTGTTTGACCTATCCAATGCCTCGGTGGCAAAACTTCTGGGAAGTAAAGTTCTTCTAATCTCCACAGGAGGAATAGGAAAACCAATTGACGAAATCATGATCAACAAGGCTCTATTTGACCAGGAAAAGGTAGAGCTCATAGGAGTGGTAATAAACAAAGTCTTACCTGAAAAATACGATAAGATAAAGCGTATAACAGGACTTGGTCTAAAAAGAAAAGGGATAAAACTTCTGGGAGTAATACCTTTCCAGGAGTGTCTCACCTATCCAACTATGGAACAGATTATGGAAGCAACAGACGCCAAGATTCTTTATGGAGAGGAATTTCTACAAAAAAGAGTGGTGAACATTCTGGTGGGAGCAATGGAACCTTACCATGCTCTGGCTCACTTTGCTCCTCACAGTTTGATAATAGTCCCAGGAGACAGAGAAGACATAATTCTTGCAGTTATTGCCGGCGAAAGAGTTATGGGTGAAGATTACGAAATAGCCGGGATGATCTTGACAGGGGGTCTCCTGCCACACAAAGGCATCTTAAGGCTCATGAAAGAAGGCAGATTTACCATCCTCCTGTCCGAAGATGACACCTACACTACCACCAAAAAAGTGCATGAGCGGCGTGTCAAGATACGGGCTATAGACCAGGACAAGGTAAAAGAGGCAGCGGAACTGGTGGAAGATCACCTGGCCATAGAGGAAATCATAAGCAGCATATAATTTGCAGAACTTTTTGACATAAAATTTTTTTGTGGTATAATTTTGTGAAAATAATCACAGATTGATTCGTTCTGGTTGATAACTTGACAAAAATGTTTCTGTGGTTTAAAATTAATTGTGATATTTTTCACAAGAAGGGAAGAAAATGAAGCAATATTTCCTCTCAAAAGATAATTTCTTTAAGTGGGTTGAGTTACTCGGTCAGGAATATCAAGTCTATGCGCCTTTAAAAAAGGAAGAATTTCTCTTATACGAGAAGATAAATTCTGAAAATATCAGGAATATAGTACTGGATACAAAAAGAGCTGTTCATCCTTTAAAGTCTTTTTTTACGCCGGCCTATCGAAAAGTTGCCGAATACTTTGTCTCCTCTTCAGAGTCAAGTAAAAAAAGTGAAAAAAGAATCCTGCTGGGAGTAAAGGCCTGTGATCTTAAAGCTTTAAAGATTACAGATAGCGTTTACCAGGGGGAAGAATTTGGCAGGGAATACAAAGATCCGTTTTATATTCAGGCTCGAGAAAATACACTAATTATAAGTAGTGACTGCAAAGAACCTGATAATAGTTGTTTTTGCACACTGGTGGGAGGAAATCCTTACCCTCAAGAAGGATTTGATCTTAACCTGTCCTCTCTGGAAGAAGGATATGTAGTGGAGGTTGGTTCAAGTAAGGGAGAGGAGGTGGTTCAGAAAAATCCCGGGTTTTTTACCGATGTGGAAGAAAAAGCTATAAGTAAGAAACAGAGAAACAGAGAAAAAGTAATAAAGCTGGTTAACAGAATTAACAAAGATTTGAAAGTAAACACTCCCTATCGGGAGCTAATAAAAGATACCTATGACTCGCCTGTATGGTTAAAATACAGCGAAAAGTGTGTTGATTGTGGAGGCTGTAATCAGATATGTCCAACTTGCAGATGTTTTTTGCTTTCAGATGTGAAAACTGGAGATAAATACCAGAGGTACTATCTCTGGGATGCCTGTCTTCTAACTGGATTTGCCAGAGTGGCGGGAGGAGCAAATCCTCGTCCTTGGCTACATCAGAGGTTTGCTAACAGACTTTTCTGTAAATTTTACTTTTTTCCTGAAAATATAAATCTTGATGCCTGTACAGGTTGTGGCAGATGTATATCTGTTTGTATCGGGAAGATAGACATGCGTGAGGTATTTAGAGACCTTGCTATAGAAAAAAAGATCCCGATAGGGCAGGAAAAATGAAAAATCCTTATCAACCAGTAAAAGCAAATATCCTTGAGGTAATTGAAGAAACACCTCAAATAAAGACTTTTGTTCTCAAACCAGAAAATCATTTGGAATTTAAAGCTGGTCAATTTGTTCAACTTACAGTTCCCGGGGTAGGTGAAGGTCCCTTTACTCCCAGCTCTTCTCCCTATGAAAAAGAGAAAATAGAACTAACCATAATGAGAGTGGGAAAAATTACCTCAGCTCTTCATAACTTAAAGGAAAACGATGTAGTTGGACTTCGGGGGCCATTCGGTAATGAATATCCTATTGCGGAGTGGAAAAACAAAGAAATCTTGATTGTGGGTGGAGGAGTGGGTCTTGCCCCTTTAAGATCACTCTTTTTGTCCCTCACTCATAACCTCGAAAGTTACAGGAAGGTGGTGTTATGCTATGGTGCAAGAACACCTCAGGATATTGTTTATAAGAAGGCCATACTGGATGAGTGGCAAGAAAAGTACAGAGGAAAGGTAAGTTTTCGTATAACAGTTGATAAAGGGGATGAATCATGGAAAGGAAAGGTGGGACTTGTAACTACCACTCTTGATGGAATAGAAGAAGAAATAAGCAATGTTCAAGAAAATCCGGTTGTTGTTTGTGGTCCACCCATAATGATGAAATTCACCACCTTGAAACTTCTCGATGTGGGATATCAACCTGCCAATATATATCTCTCAATGGAAAAGAATATGTCCTGTGGAGTGGGCAAATGTGGACATTGTCAACTGGGGAGATTTTTGGTTTGTCGAGATGGACCAGTTTTTACCTACGAACAAATCAAAGATATTCCAGCAATTTGGGATTAGGAGGAAAAGTTGAATAAGTCTCTCTTTATCGATCTGGATTTTATAAATCAGAACTGGAAAAAATTAAATATTAAGTGTAGCTATCCTTATCATTTTAACAATAACGGGATCTTACAACTAAGAGAATGGCTCGCTTTTCAAATAGTGTGTAGAAAGTGTGAAGAGCACCCCTGTATAAATGCCTGTAGATACGAAGCTCTGGAAAGAGTGGAAGAAACTGGAATTATCAGGAGAAATAATTGTCTGTGTGTCTCTTGTAAGTCCTGTGCAGTAGCCTGCCCTTTTGGAACAATTCACATGGAGATAATCCCTTTTCTAACTTTTACCTGTGATCTCTGTCAGGGAAGATTGAAAGAAGGTGAGCAGCCTCTATGTGTGCAAACTGGTGATGGGGCAATAAAATATGGGGAATTTGTAGAAGATAAAGAAAATAATATCTTTAAAATCGGGGAGGTTTTTGTTAAGGTAACACCCTGGAAGAGAGAACTACCTCAAGAGGAGAAAAAACAGGGATGAACGAGATTTTGTTTGCTCTGGTTTCTTTTATTGTTTTCCCGGGTTTTATTTTTACTGCAGTGGGAGGACTTCTGGTTGCCTGGATCGATAGAAAACTTACCGCGCGTCTCCAGTGGAGAGTTGGGCCTCCCTGGTATCAGAATTTTGTGGACTTCTTTAAACTTATGGGAAAAGAAACCATTCTTCCTGCTGGAGCAAGAAAAATTAGTTTTCTATTGGCTCCAATAATGGGTCTTGTTGGAATTACCCTTGTTTCACTTATTCTCTGGCAAATGAATCTTAATCCTGGTACATCATTTTTGGGGGATGTAATTGTTATTCTCTATCTTTCTGTTCTTCCTTCTCTGGCCATCATACTGGGAGGATCGGCCTCGGGAAATCCACTTGCTTCCCTGGGTGCAAGTAGAGAGATGAAACTCATGCTTGCTGACGAACTTCCCTTCATTATAGCTATCTTTACTCCAATTGTTGCTATTAAAGATATAAAAATAGGTTCTATTGTCCTGTACCAGATAAATAATGGAATGATGTTTACCCATCACCTCTCCTCTTTTATTGCTTTAATAGTAACTTTTGTGTGTATCCAGGCAAAACTTGCCTATGTTCCCTTTGATATTCCTGAAGCAGAGCAGGAAATTATGGCTGGACCTTTGATTGAGTATTCCGGGCCACCCCTCGGCATATTCAAGCTGACAAAAGCTATGATGCTTTTCACTTACCCGGTATTTTTAATTACAATATTTGCTGGAGGAATGCGTTTTGATGGGATACAAGCTCTCTGGTCAATAATCAAATATTTTGTCATTCTACTTTTGATTATTATTGTTAAAAATACCAATCCTCGTCTGAGAATAGACCAGGCCCTTAAGTTTTTCTGGCTTAGAATGTTTCCTCTGGCAATAATCGGATTTATACTGGCTCTGCTCGGCATATGATTTTATTAAATTTTTTATATAACTAAAGGGAGAAAAAAATGGGTTTAGCCAAGTTTTCTCTTAAGAAATCTCTGTGGGTTTACCATCTCTCAGCAGGTTCCTGCAATAATTGTGATATTGAAATACTGGATTTACTCACTCCCAGATTTGATGTGGAAAGATTCGGGATAGTCCTGGTTGGAAGTGCTCGCCATGCTGATGTTATTCTGGCAACAGGAATAGTCAATAAAAAGTGTTTACCTCGTGTGAAGAGAGTTTATGAACAGATGCCTGAGCCAAAACTGGTAGTGGCAGTCGGAGGCTGTGCTTGTAGTGGAGGTATATTTCGAACAGGGTATAATATGGCTGGACCTTTCGATAAAGTTATTCCTGTAAGTGCCTATATTCCTGGATGTCCTCCAAAGCCCGAGGCAATAATTGATGGTGTGGTAAAACTTATCCAGAGTCTTAACGGTAAATTACCTTCTAACTCAAAATAGAGGAAAAACAGATGACTAAAAGGGAGAAAGATATTATTATTCAGATAAAGGAATCTTTAAAAGAAAAGATAATCTCCTGGGAGGAAAGGACTGCTAATAGACATTATTTTACAATAAAAAAAGGTGATATTGTTGCGGTAGCAAGGTATCTTTTTGAAAAAGGCAAGGCAAGATTTATCACCGCTTCCGGAATTGATACTCCCCGGGGAATTGAGATTCTTTATCACTTTTCCTTTGACCACCATGGAGGAAAAGTAGTCACAGTAAAGACTCTTGTCCCCAAGGATAAATGTGAGATAGAATCTATTACTCCTTATATCACGGGAGCTGTTTTTATTGAAAGAGAAATTCAAGATCTCTTAGGAGTTAGATTTCTAAATCACCCTGATCCGAGACCTCTTCTTGCTGCCGAGAGCTGGCCTAAAGATTGGTATCCTTTAAGATGTGACTTTAGAGACACCCAGTTTACCGATAATACGAAGCAGGAGAAATAAATGAGTCGAAATCGAAAGACTATAATTCCAATAGGTCCCTATCATCCTTTACAGGAAGAACCGGAGTATTTTGAACTTGAAGTCGAAGGGGAAAAGGTTTTAGATATTGACATCCATATTGGATATAACCACCGGGCTATTGAAAAGATTGGTGAACGAATGACCTGGGACCAAGTTATTTTCCTGGTAGAGAGGATCTGTGGAATATGTTCTACATCACATCCAATTGCCAACTGTAACGCTCAGGAAGATCTTGCCGGAGTGGAGATACCTGAGCGAGCAAAATACATAAGGAGTATCGTTGGAGAACTTGAAAGGATTCATTCTCATCTTTTATGGGCGGGTCTTGCTGGACACTTTATTGGTTATAACACTCTGTGGATGTGGATTTGGAAATACCGAGAGCCAGTTTTAGAACTTTTTGAACTTGTTACTGGGAATAGAAATCATTATGCCATGTTAAAACCAGGAGGTGTTAGAAGAGACATAAAAGAAGAGGACATACCTTACTTCTTAAAAGTTCTGGATGAAGTAGAGAGAAAAGTAGATATGATCACCAAAGCCGCCCTTGATGACCCTGTTCTTGCTGCACGTCTTAAAGGTGTGGGAATCCTTACTAAAGAGGATGCCATAAAATACTGTGCCGTGGGTCCTACTGCTCGAGGTTCAGGAGTGGCCATTGACGTAAGGAAAGACGATCCTTACGCAGCCTATGACCTCGTAGAATGGAATGTAATTACTCAGAAAGAGGGAGATGTTTTTGCTAAAACTGTGGTGAGACTTCTTGAATGTCTTGAATCAGTGAAGATAATAAGACAATGTCTTGAAAAATTAAAGAAAGTCAAGGGGGATATTGCGGTTAAAATTAAGGAGATGCCACCTGGAGAAGGAAAAGGTCACCATGAAGCTCCACGAGGAGAAACTTTCCACTATGTCCGTTCTGATGGCTCTAACACTCCAGTAAGGCTTAAGGTAAGAGCTCCAACTTACGTGAATCTTCCAACCTGTAAAGCTACGGTGCCCGGTGAAAGTGTTGCCGATGCTGCATTGATTTTAGCCTCTATTGATCCTTGTTACTGTTGCACTGAAAGGATGATGAGAGTTGTCGATAAAAAGTCTGGTAAAGTCCTAATGGATGGAAGTGATCTTATAAGACTTTCTCAGGAAAAAACAAGAAAACTTCTGGGTTCTTATTTTGAAAGGGAGGACAGATACAAATGTTAACTTTTTTCCTTATGGCAGCTATATTCGTGCCTCTTATAGGTTCTTTTCTTTGTCTTGTTTTCCCTAAAAAAGTTCGTGATTGGTGGTCAGTAGGTATTATTGCTGCTTCTTTCCTTTTTCTTCTGTTCTTAATCGGATCTATTCTTAATGGAAAAGTTTTGCAAGTAGATATTCTCTCTACCCCGGGTAACTACTTTGCTTTTTCTCTGTTTGCCGATGGAATAAGTCTTGTATTTGCTTTGATTTTTTCCTTTATAGGACTTGTTGCTCTTGTTTATTCTCTCTCTTATATGAAAGATTATGAAAATCAGAGAGAATATTACTTTATGACTTCCCTTATGATAGCCTCACTTCTGGGAATTTCTTTTTCCAGGAACCTTATCCTCTTTTATATCTTCTGGGAAATAGCTGCTCTTGCAACCTGGAGACTGGTGGGATTTTATAGAGAAGAAAGAATTGTCTGGATTGCTGATAAGACCTTTCTGATGACCTTTTTAGGTTCATCTTTTATGCTCATGGGATTTACTCTTCTCTATGTAAAAAGTGGGACACTTGATATTGTGCAACTTAGAGGTTTTACCACTGATAACCTAAATGTGATCTTTTTCCTGATTTTTCTGGGAATTATTGCCAAATCAGCAATTCTCCCTATACACACATGGCTTTCTGATGCCCATCCAGTAGCTCCTTCTCCTATGAGTGCTATTTTATCGGGAGTGGAGGTTGAAGTCGGTCTTCTGGGGTTTTTGAGAATATTTGCCTGGATGGGTGGAATTTCCTGGAATTGGATTCTCTCTCTGGCTGTTATTTCCTCTCTCATTGGAGCTGGTGCCGCTCTTCTGGAAAAGGATATTAAGAAAATCATTGCTTACTCTACTGTCTCCCAGGTGGGATATATTTTACTTGGATTTGCCTTACTTAAGGAAATAGGAATACTGGCTGGACTTTTATATTTCATGGTTCATGCCATTGCCAAGGCGGGACTTTTCCTTGGTGCTGGGGTGGTTGAAAGAAGATATGGAACAAGAGATATAACCAGGCTTGGTGGTTTGATGAAAACATCGCCAGTTTTTGGTATTGGCTTTCTGTTTTCTGTTTTTTCCATAGCTGGTCTTCCACCTTTTGGCGGCTTTTATGCCAAACTCATGGTTGTAATGGGAACCGTGCAAGAGGGTCATTTCTGGGTTGCCACTTTAGCTATAGTAGCAGCTGTTTTCACCTTACTTTATCTTTTTCGTCTCTTCAATGGGATATTCATGGGGAAAGAAGTAAAAACTTCACAGACTAAGCCAGGGAGACTGCTTGTGGGGTGTGTAGTTTTCCTTGGAATAATATCTCTTGCTATTGGTATTTTTATAGGCCAGGTTTTAGGACTTCCAGCACAAGCTGTAGCTCAAATGTTTAAATAAAGAGGAGGAACTATGAATTCTTCTTTAATTCTCTATCCAATTATACTGCCTTTAATAGGTGGGATCATCTGTCTTTTAATTCCGACAAAAAGGATTAAAGAAGTCATCAGTGTAGGGGTAAGCCTGGTGGTTCTTATCTTGTCCATCCTCATCTTTGGCTGCGGTGAACTTTCTTTTAATCATTCCTGGCTGAGCTTTCCGGGAATAAACTTTAGTCTCCAGAGTTACCGATTTTCCTCTTTTATCCTTCTCTTTATCTCTCTTTTTTCCTTACTTATCTCTCTTTTCTCTGTAAAATTTATGTCCAGCTTAAGACGGACCAGGGAGTATTATTTTTACCTTCTCTTAACCACATCCTGTGCCATTGGGGCGGTTCTGGCAGCGAACTTCCTTATATTTTTGCTTTTCTGGGGTATGCTGGGTATCCTTCTGTATTGCATGTTGTCTCTGGGTTCATCAAAAGTTGCTACCAAGGGCCTCTTTATAATTGGCTCTGCTGATTTTGCGTTGATTCTTGGTATTTTCTTCCTTTACAAATTAAGTGGGACGCTTAATATGAGTGGATTTCAACCTCTTCCCATAAACTCAGGACTGGCTGTAGCAGCTTTTGTCCTGCTTATGATGGGAGCCATTGCAAAAGCGGGAGCGATGCCGTTTCATGGATGGATACCCGATGCTGCTGAGAAGGTTCCAACCCCAATCATGGCCTTCTTGCCGGCTTCGCTGGATAAATTATTAGGAATTTATCTTTTGGCCAGAATATGCCTTGATTTCTTTAAATTAATACCAAATGGTCCTCTTTCTCTCCTTCTTATGTTTATTGGCTCTGTTACTATCGTAGCAGCAGTATTTATGGCTTTAGTTCAGCATGATCTAAAAAAACTACTTTCCTACCATGCAATATCCCAGGTTGGTTATATGGTCCTGGGAATAGGGACAGCAATTCCTGTAGGAATTGCTGGGGGTATATTCCATATGGTGAATAATGCCATATATAAATCCTGCCTGTTCCTTGGAGGAGGATCTGTGGAACATAACTTAAAAACTACTGATATTGACCGGTTAGGGGGACTGGCAAAGTTTATGCCTCTTACCTTTATAGGAGTTTTGATAGCTTCCCTTTCAATTTCTGGTGTTCCACCTTTTAACGGCTTTTTCTCTAAATGGATGATTTACCAGGGTGTTGTGGAAGTAGGAAAGATAACCGGTGGAGGAAGCTGGATTATATGGCTGGTGGCGGCTATGTTTGGGTCTGCCTTAACTTTGGCAAGTTTTATGAAGTTAATTCATGGAATTTTTCTTGGAGTGGAAAGCGAAGAAGTTCAGCAAAAATCACTGGAAATGAAAATAAAAGAGCCTGGAATGGGTATGACTATTCCTGTTCTAATCCTGGCAGGTTTATGTGTGGCTTTTGGGATTTTTGCTTACCAATTCCCTATAAAACTTTTCATTGCTTCAGCTGTGCCTGAAGTTTCTTCTCCTCAGGCCTGGATAGGGTGGTGGCAGCCGGGAGTTGCTACTTTACTTATAATTATCGGAATAATTGTGGGGATAATAATCTACCTTGCTGGAAGGACTAAACGTTTAAGAGAATCAGAAAGTTACATAGGTGGAGAAAAGTTTACTCTGGAGATGAAGGTATCAGGAGCTGATTTTTACGATACGATTAAGAATTTTTACGGTTTAAGGGGTTTTTACCAAGCTATTGAAAAAGGAAGTCTTGACATTTATCAAGGGGTGCTTAAATTTGCTCGTTGGGTTGCTTACTTTCTCCTGGGTCTTGATAGATTAGTGGAGTATGTGTGGAGAGGTTTATCCTGGGTGGTCTTACTTGCTGGTAAAGGAGCTTCTCTTGCACACAGTGGTGTTCTTCATACCTATCTTGCCTGGTCTCTTTTAGGTCTTGTTATCTTACTTCTGGTTTTTCTGGTGTAAACCTGGAGGATAAAAAATGTGGGAAATTTACGCTCTGGCAATTTTGATGATTGTAGGTTCCATAGTAGCTGTTCAAACAAGATATCTCCTGTCGGCAGTTATATCTCTCGCTGTTGTGGGACTTGCCCTCTGCGTAGCATTTCTTTATCTTCAAGCTCCTGATTGCGCCATTACCCAGATTGTGGTGGAAGTTATCGCTTTAGTAATTCTAATTAGAGCCACAGGTATTGAAAAAGACCTTTCTGAGATAAAAGGAAGAAGAGAGGTTTTTGCACTGGTTTCGGTGATTATTTTTATCGTCGTTTTTGCTGCTTTTGCTTTTAGAGCTTTAAGTCTACTCCCTGAGTTTGGTTCACCGGTAATGAAAGTTGCAAAAGAATATATTGAAAAAGGGCTGGAACAAACAGGGTCAGCAAATCTGGTGACCTCTGTTCTTCTTGATTTCAGGGCTTATGACACCTTAGGAGAGGCAACAGTTCTTTTTACCTCTATTCTTGGAGCTATCGTAGTCCTGAGAGAAATCGGGAGGAAGCATAGATGAGTCCCTTAAAACAAAAAGAAAAAGGTATGACCAATATAGTTAAAATTGTAGCCAAGTTTGTTTCTCCCCCAATTGTTTTATTTGGAATATACATGGTCTTGCACGGGCATCTTACTCCTGGAGGAGGATTTCCAGGTGGGGTTATCGTGGCTTCAGCTTTTATTCTTCTTATTCTGGCTTTCGGTAGAGAAATGGCTTCTCAGAAGCTAAAACTTTCCACAGCTTCGACTCTGGAAAGTATTGGAGCTCTTATTTTTCTCTCCCTCGCTCTCATTGGAATAGCAGCGGGAGGATGGTTTTTCTTTAATTTTCTCCCCAAGGGCGAACCTTTGAGGATTCTTTCGGCAGGGTTTATCCCTCTTGCTAACATAGGCATAGGACTGAAGGTTAGCGGAGGAATCTTTGCAGTATTTGTGACTCTTATTATGTTTAGAATCACTACAGGGAAAGGAGGAAGGTAAAAATGGTCTTTTTCCTATCCTTTGTTATTTTTCTAATCGGACTTTACTGTGTAATTACCAAAAAAAATCTCTTGAAAATAGTAATGGGTATCGTTATTATGGAGTATGCGGTTAACTTCTTCCTGGTTCTTCTGGGGTACCGGAAAGCCGGGGTTGCTCCTATAGTGGTTGAAGGAGCCAGAAAGGCAAATTTTGTTGATCCATTGCCCCAGGCTATGGTTTTAACAGCTATTGTAATCAGCATTGCTACACTTGCTTTTATTGTGGCCATGTGTATACGAATCTATGAAAAGTACCATACCTTTGATGTTACTGAAATAAGAAGACTAAAGGGATAATCACAGGGGGACAAGATGAACATAATTCCTCTATTCATAGCCATTCCCTTGGGGGTTGCTTTTGTGCTTGCTTTAATGGGTAAGGCAAAGGAGATTGCCTGTGACCTGGTGGCTAACGGAGCCACATTCTGTTTGACAGTTTTATCCCTTGTTTTACTGGCCTTGATTAAAGATAATCAGGTTCTGGTTTATATTATGGGTAAGTGGTTACCTCCAAAGGGAATAAATCTTGTCCTTGATGGGTTATCTATTTTAATGCTTATCGTAGTAAATACCATAGCTTTCTTTGCCACCCTGTATTCGGTAAGCTACATGAAAAGATTTACCGCCAAACACAGATTTTATAGCCTTTTCATGTTGATGCTGGCCGGTATGAATGGTGTAGTTCTTACTGGAGATTTTTTTAATCTATTCGTATTTTTAGAGATTGCCTCTATTGCCTCTTATGCTTTGGTTGCCTTTGGAGTGGAAGCAGAAGAACTGGAAGCCTCTTTCAAGTACATGGTTATGGGCTCGGTTGCTTCTATCCTCATTCTCTTCTCAGTTGGACTTCTCTACGGACTTACGGGAAGCTTAAATATGGCTGATATTGGCAGTATCATACAGGGAAAAAAGAATTTACTCCTCTCTTTTTCACTTGTCCTGTTTCTGGCAGGGTTTGGACTTAAAGCGGCCATTATTCCTTTTCATGCCTGGCTACCTGATGCACATCCCAGCGCCCCGGCTCCTATTTCAGCAATGCTTTCAGGTGTTTTGATTAAAGCCCTGGGCGTTTATACCATAACTCGTGTTTTCTTTAATGTCTTTGGAATGACCCTTCAGTTATCCTGGACTTTAATGATTTTAGGTGTTATCTCCATGATTGGAGGCGGACTTTTAGCTATTCGTCAGTCCGATTTTAAAAGGCTTCTTGCCTACTCGTCTATTTCTCAAATTGGATACATAATGATTGGACTGGGATGTGGAAATTATTGGGGACTTTTGGGGGCGCTTTTTCATCTTTTTAACCATGCATCTTTTAAAGCACTTTTATTTCTTAACTCAGGAGCCGTTGAATACTCAACAGGCACAAGAAAACTAAAGGAAATGGGGGGGCTGAGTAAAGTTATGCCCGTTACGGGTACCACATCCACCATTGGCTCACTGTCTATCTCTGGTATTCCTCCCTTTAATGGATTCTGGAGTAAACTTTTTATAATTATTGGATTGGTTCAGGCCGGGCACTTTGTTTTAACTGTGCTGACTATTCTGGTATCAGTTTTAACTCTTGCCTATTATCTCAGGGTTCAAAGATATGCCTTTTTTGGCACTCTTAAAGAAAAGTGGGCGCAGATAAAAGAAGTACCAACACCCATGTGCATATCCATGATTGTATTGGCTATCATTTGTATCGGAACCGGAATTCTTTTTTATCCTCTCATGAAGGCTGTTTTTGAACCTGCAGTTACTGTTCTTCAAGAGGGGACCAAATACAGTGCCTTGATTCTGGGAGGATAAAATGAAGAAAATTGTCCTTTTTATCGTTTGTTTTGCCATCTGGTTAATTTTAACCTGGACTTTATACTTCCCTTCAGTTTTGATAGGACTTGTGCTTTCAATCTGGATTGCTTTCTGGTTTGCTGATCTTTTTGTCCAGCATCCAGAGAATTTTTTCCAGATAAAGAGAGTGCTTTATCTTCTCCTTTATATACCCATGTTTCTATATTATTGTATTCTGGCAAATCTGGATGTCGCCTATAGAGTGCTTCATCCCAAACTTCCTATAGAACCAGGAATTGTTAAGGTAAAAACTACTCTGTCCACTCCTACGGGCAGGGTGGCTCTGGCCAATTCCATTACTCTTACCCCTGGCACTCTTACAGTGGAACTTACTGACGATGGATACCTGTACGTGCACTGGATAAATGTTAAAGCAATAGATGTGGAAGAGGCAACTAAAAAAATTGTAAGAAGATTTGAACCCATTCTTAAGGAGGTCTTTGGATGATCCTGGGAATTCCGGCCATATTTGCTGCACCTTTAATCGCAAGTTGTTTTTTATGTCTTTATAGAGTGTTAAGAGGGCCAACTGCGGCAGATAGAATTGTAGCTGTGGATATTCTGGGAATCCTGATAGTAGGATTTTGTGCCCTTTTTGTCATTTATACACCGAGAACTTATTTTATGGATATTGCAATAGCCTGGGCTCTTCTTGGGTTCTTAGGTGCCCTTACCCTTGCCAAATATCTGGAGGGAAAAAGATTCGATGAATGAAGCAGTTGTAATTGCCGGGAAGGTGCTGATATTTATAGGGGTTATATTTGATCTTCTGGGATGTATCGGGCTTGTGAGATTACCTGATGTCTACAATAGACTTCAGGCAGCTACAAAATGTGTAACTCTGGGAACTTGCTTTATACTTTTAGGAACTTTCCTGGCTGCGGGATTTTTGGTAAAGAGTTTGCTGGTAATCTTATTTATTATTCTCAGTTCTCCCACAGCTGCTCATGCGATTGCCCATGCCGCTCACAAGAGCAGGATTAAACTCTGGGAAAAAAGTGTGATAGATAGGTATGAAGAGGAAAAGGGAAAGGTTTAAGGAGAAATACCATGAAATATCCAAAGCTCAGAGAATTAAAAGAAGCAATAACTTCACTGATAAATCCGCCTTATACAACTAAATTTCCCAAAGTTCCTTCGCCAGCTCCTCCGACATACAGGGGAAAGGCAGAATTTGACGAAAAGGAGTGTGTTGTCTGTGGAGCATGTGCCAATGTTTGTCCCCCGGGGGCAATTGAAAAAATTGAAGAGCCTCCTCCTGGTGGAAAAAGAAGGTTAATATTGCACTATGATCGCTGTATCTTTTGCGGTCAATGTCAGGCAAATTGTCTTACAGAAAAGGGGATAAAACTTACCACTAAATACGATTTAGCTGTTCTTTCCCGAAGTCAGGCTCAAACCCAGATTGAAGATGAACTTATCTTCTGTGAATATTGCGGTGAGCCAATTACCACACGTAAACACCTGGCCTGGGTTAGAGAGAGATTAGGGTCTTTCATGTTTTCTAATCCCAATCTATTTATTTCCTCTCTTGCCCAGATGGAACTTATCAGGGAAAAAAGACCCAGGGATAAAACTTTTCCTCTGGAAAGAGCTGATAATTTGAGAATCCTCTGTCCTCGATGTAGAAAACAGCTTACTCTGAAGGAAGAATGGGGTTAATACATTTCTATCTATAACAATTTTACCTGTAAATCCTCTCTTCAAATGATAAAAAGCCTCCTATCAGAAAATGAAAAAATAGTTTTTCTGGGGATTGGTAATCCTCTAAGAGGAGATGATGGAGTAGGATGCAGATTCATCAGGGAACTCAAAAAGAAAAAATTTGACCGGAAGAGAGGTATCTATCTTTTTAATGGGGAACAGCTTCCAGAAAATTATCTTGAGCCCATAGTAAAAGTAAAACCCTCAAAAGTTTTTCTTGTAGATGCTGTTGATTTTGGTGGAAATCCTGGGGAGATAAAGCTACTCAGGGAGGCTAATCCTCCGCCAGGGTTTTCCACTCATACTCTTTCTCTTTCACTTCTTCTCGAGTATTTTAAAAAAAACCAGATAGGTGAAATCTTTATTATCGGGATTCAACCAAAAAATATAAAGTGGGGTGATGGTTTGAGTAAGGAAGTGGAGTTAACCCTAAATCATTTAATAGACGAACTTTTAACAGTCTAAATCCCAATGAAAACCAAGCTAAATAACCTCAAAAAAATACAGGTGAGAGTTGCTATCAAGATTGAAGGAATAGTCCAGGGAGTCGGTTTTCGTCCTTTTGTGTATAATCTGGCATCAAAGCACAATCTGTCTGGATACGTGCTTAATGATACAAAAGGAGTGAGCATAGAAGTAGAAGGAGACAAAAGGAGTATTGGGTTATTCTTAAAGGAAATTGAAACTAATGCCCCTCCTCTTGCCCTGATTGAAAAAATAAAGTGGAAAAACTTACCTTTAATTGGATATAGAGGTTTTGAAATTAAATCAAGTCAGGAGGAAAAAGAAAAATTCTTACCCCTCTCTCCAGACATTTCCATTTGTGAGGATTGTTTAAAGGAGCTTTTTAACCCCAAGGATAGACGTTATCGCTACCCTTTTATTAACTGCACCAATTGTGGTCCTCGTTTTACCATAATAAAGGACATCCCCTACGATCGAAAGAACACCACCATGAGTAAATTCAAAATGTGTCCTGAATGTGAATCTGAATACCACGATCCCTCCAACCGCCGATTTCATGCTCAACCAAATGCCTGCTGGAAATGTGGACCTCAGGTGGAACTTTTAAACAAAGATGGCAAAAAAATTGTTGCTTCAGACCCTATTGTACTGGCAGCAGAACTTATAAGAAAGGGAAAAATAGTTGCCATAAAAGGTATAGGGGGTTATCACTTAGCTTGTGATGCTACAAACCCATCGGTAATCAAACAGCTAAGAGAAAGAAAAAACCGGATTGACAAACCATTTGCCTTAATGATGCTTGATTTAAAACAGGTAAAAAGGTTCTGTCAGGTAAATCCTGTAGAGGAAAGATTACTTTCTTCTTCTCGCAGACCCATTATCCTTCTTCGTCGAAAAAACGATTCTCTTCCTCAAGAAATAGCTCCCGGAAACAGGTATCTTGGGGTAATGCTACCTTATACGCCGCTACACTATCTTTTGCTAAAAGAAGTAAAAATACCCTTGATTATGACCAGCGGGAATATCAGTGAAGAGCCTATCGCCTATCAGGACGAAGATGCTTTTAGACGCCTCAGGAAAATTGCTGATTTCTTTCTGGTTCATAACAGAGAAATACGAATCAGAGTTGATGATTCGGTGGGAAAGGTGGTAAATGGAAAGGCTATTCTTCTACGCAGGAGTCGAGGTTATGCTCCTCAACCTCTAAAATTGAACTTTCAAGTCAAAAAATGTGTACTTGCCTTTGGAGGGCATTTAAAAAATACCTTCTGTTTTTTGAAAAAAGGTTACGCTTTCCTCTCTCATCATATCGGGGATCTGGAAAATCTTGCCGCTGTTTTATCTCTTGAGGAAGGAATTGCTCACTATAAGAAAATTTTCCATCTTGATCCGGAAATTGTATGTTGTGACCTTCATCCCAACTATGCTTCTACCAATCTGGCAAGAGAATACGCCAAAAAGAAGAAACTCCCCTTGATCTCCGTCCAACATCATCACGCCCACATAATAAGCGTCCTGGCTGGAAATGGTATTAAAGAAAGAGTAATAGGGGTTGTTTTTGATGGCAGTGGTCTTGGAACTGATGGAACCTTGTGGGGTGGGGAATTTCTTGTAGCAGATTACCGGGGATTTGAAAGAGCGGGTCACCTCAGGTATATACATCTTCCCGGAGGAACGAAAGCTATAAGAGAACCCTGGAGAGTTGGTTTATCATATCTTTATGAGATTTATGGAGATAAGTGTGAGCGGATAGCTCAAAAACTTTTTCCTGAAAGAGGTAAAAAGATAACTATAATTACAAATCTAATTAAAAGAAAAGTGAACAGTCCCCTCACCTCCTCAGCTGGAAGACTTTTTGATGCAGTTTCAACTATTTTAGGATTGAGAGAAACAATAAATTATGAAGGACAGGCAGCCATAGAGCTGGAGATGCTCTCCCGGGATCAAAGGACCAGCTTCTATCCTTTTAAAATAATCGAAAAAGAAGGGACTTTTGTTGTGGATATGCTACCTCTTGTAAAAACAATTGTTGAAAAAAAATTACAGGGGGAAAGTAAAAAGCTGATCGCTACAGAATTTCACTGGACTCTGGCTCAAATTATTCTCAAAATGTGTGAGCTTATAAGAAAAAAACAAAAATTAAACAAAGTCGTTCTGGCTGGTGGAGTTTTTCAAAATAACCTGCTTTTAAAACAAACTATGTCTTTGTTGCAAAACAGCGATTTTGAAGTAATACCTCCAGGGATTATACCTGTTAATGATGGAGGAATTTCACTTGGGCAAGCTGTGGTAGGTTATCACAGGTTTGAGAGTGAAGGGAGCTAAAGTATGTGTCTCGCCATTCCTGTCAAATTAACCAAAATTGAAGGAGAGATTGGTTGGGTTGAGATGGGTGGGGTAAAAAGAAAAATCAACCTTTTTCTTTTATCTGATGTAAAGGTGGGAGATTACGTACTTCTACATGCAGGATTTGCCATAAGCAAGGTGGAAGAAAAGGAGGCAGAGGAGCTTTTAAATCTTTTATCTCAGATGGATGCTAACCCATGAAATATATCTCTGAATTTAGAGAAAAAAACCTTGTGAACAGACTCTCTGGCAGGATAGCTAAGGTTGCCAGCAAAATAAAAAGAGAGATTAGACTGATGGAGGTATGTGGAACTCATGCTATGGCCATTCTCCGATATGGAATAAAGGAGCTTCTGCCTCCCTGGATAAAACTTATCTCCGGTCCTGGTTGTCCTGTTTGTGTTACTCCCAACCAGTACATAGATGAAGCCTGTACCTATGCAAAAGAGGGGTTTTTAGTAACAACTTTTGGCGACATGATGAGAGTTCCCGGGTCAAGATCTTCTCTTGTCCAGGAAAAAGCAAAAGGAGGTAAAATTAAGGTAGTTTATTCCACCATGGAGGCTCTGGAAATCGCCGAATTACATCCTCAGGAGAAGGTAGTTTTTCTTGGAGTTGGTTTTGAAACTACTGCTCCTACAGTGGCTACTTCCCTCATCCTGGCTAAAAAAAAGAAAATCACCAACTATATGATCCTATCAGGCCATAAGTTAATTCCTCCAGCTATGGAAGCATTACTGGAAGAAGGAGAGGTGAAAATAGACGGTTTTCTCTGCCCGGGGCATGTTAGTGCAATCACTGGAAGTCAGGTTTACGATTTCATAGCCAGAAAATTTGGAGTTCCCTGCGTTGTAGCGGGATTTGAACCTGTAGATATCCTTCAAGGAATTTATCTTTTGCTCTGTCAGATCGCTAAAAGTGAAGCTAAGGTGGAAAACGAATATGACCGGGTGGTTAAACCGGAAGGTAACCTTAAAGCCAGGTCTTTGATGGAAGAAGTTTTTAGAGTGGAACCATCAATATGGAGAGGGATGGGGGTTATTGACAAAAGTGGACTGGAAATAAGAAAGGAATATTCTCAACATGATGTAAGGGCCCGTTATCCAGTTAAAGTAACTTCTTCTAACAATAAAAAAGGCTGCAGATGTGGAGAGATATTAAAAGGTGTTATTGAACCTCCTGACTGTCCTCTTTTTGGGGATGTATGTAACCCTTCCAGACCTCTTGGTCCCTGTATGGTTTCAATTGAGGGAACTTGCAATATTTACTATCGTTTTAGCTCTAAAGTGAAAATATGAAAGATGTAATCAGATTAGCTCATGGAAATGGAGGTAAATTAAGCTGGCAGCTTATTAAAGAGATTTTTTTGCCTATTCTTAGTAATCCACACCTTGCACCTTTAAGAGACTCAGCGATAGTTGAGGTTGAAGGTAAAAAAATCGCTTTTACAACTGATTCTTATGTGGTAAAACCCATCTTTTTCCCTGGGGGTGATATAGGTAAACTGGCTATATCAGGGACGGTTAATGATCTCACAGTTATGGGGGCAAAACCTCTTTTTATCTCCTGTGGATTAATTATAGAAGAGGGGTTTCCAATTCCCACCCTGAAAAGAGTTATTACTTCTCTGCAGGAAACAGCAAAAAATGTGGGAGTAACTGTTGTAACCGGAGATACTAAGGTGGTGGAAAAGGGAAGCGCTGATGAGATTTTTATCAATACAAGCGGAATAGGAATAGTTTTACCTGAAGCAAACTTAGACCCGGAAAGAATCAAAGTGGGAGACCACATTCTGATAAATGGGTCTATTGGTGAACATGCCATTGCTGTTCTTTCACAACGTCAAGAACTTGGATTTGAAGTTCCTGCTAAAAGCGACTGCGCACCTCTATTTGACCTTGTAAATGAGATAAGAAGCTTTTTAACCTGCATAAAATTCATGCGTGACGCAACTCGTGGAGGAGTTGCAGGTGTTTTAAATGAGATTGTCCAGGGAGAGGATTTTGGAATAGAACTTTGGGAGGATGAAATACCTGTTCGAGAAGAGACCTTTGCTGTCTGTGAACTTTTGGGTCTTGATCCTCTTTATCTGGCCAATGAGGGGAAAATACTGATCTTTGTTGAAAAGGAAAGATCTTTGGATCTTCTTTCTCACCTGCATCATCACCCTCTGGGAAAAGATACCAGAATAATCGGTGAGGTGGTATCTGAGCCCAGGGGTAAGGTATACCTCGAAACCACTATTGGAACAAAAAGAATCCTCGACCTTCTGGTTGAGGATCAACTACCCAGAATATGTTAAATAGCAAAGGGGGGATTAAGTGCCACAATTTAAAATACCAGAGATTACAGTTGAGCGACTTTCTATTTACCTTAGGGCCTTAAGAAAATTCCCTCCTGATCGTGTTTTATCCTCTGAGGAGCTTGCTGAGATGGTGGGAACAACTGGTGGACAGGTAAGAAAAGACCTTGCCTATTTTGGTGAATTTGGAATTCCCGGGCAGGGATACAGAGTGAAAAAATTGGTAGAGGAACTTTCCCGCATTTTAGCTTTAGATCGCATATGGGGACTTGCTCTGGTGGGTATTGGAAAACTGGGAACAGCTCTCCTTACCTATCCCGGACTTAAAAGAAAAGAATTCAAAATAAGAGCCGCTTTTGACAACGATCCGACCAAAATAGGAACTCGAGTTGAAAATGTATTGATAAGAAATACAGAGGAAATTCCGGTTGTTTTACCCAGACTTAAAATTCAAATCGGTATAATTACCACTCCTGCAGAGGCAGCTCAAGATGTGGCAAACAAACTCATTCAAGGAGGTGTAAAGGGGATCTTGAATTTTGCTCCGGTTAGATTAATGGTACCTAAGGAAGTAAAATTGAAAAATGTGGATCTCAGTATGGAACTTGAAACTCTTTCTTATTTTCTTTCCAAGCATATCAAACCAAAAAAAGTGAGAGGAAGAAGAAAATGAAAAAAACCCGGGCTGACAGCAAATCACAAAAACTTCCCGTTCTTACGGCAGCTCCTCACATAAGGGATAAAATCAGTGTAGCCAAACTTATGTGGGCTGTGATAATTGCCCTTATACCTGCTATGGGATTCAGTGTCTACTTCTTCCGGCTGCAGGCAGTAAAGCTCCTTGTCACCTGTGCGTTCTTCAGTATAGCTTCAGAGTATATTTTTATAAAGCTTCGTCGGAAAAACCTGCCTAATGAACCAAGTGCTCTTTTAACCGGTATTCTCCTTGCTCTTGTGCTTCCTCCCGACCTTCCTCTGTGGGCTGCTGCTATGGGAGCAATTTTTGCCGTAATCTTCGGGAAACAGATCTTCGGGGGGTTGGGATACAATATTTTTAATCCTGCTCTGGTGGGAAGAGCCTTTCTTATGGCAACTTTTCCGGTTTTAATGACTACCTGGACTGCTCCCTTGACCCTGGATACCCTTACCGGGGCAACACCCCTTGGTCTTCTTAAATTCCAGCATCTTTTAACCCCCATATCTGACCTTTTCTGGGGAAATGTTGCCGGATCTCTGGGAGAAACCTCAGCCTTTGCTCTTTTAGTAGGAGGTATTTTTCTTATTGCTAAGAGATACATAGATTGGAGAATTCCTTTTTTCTATCTGGGTACAGTTGCGATATTCAGTGAAACAGCTTTCCTTTTTAATCCAGCTTACGGAAGTCCTCTTTTCCATCTTCTGGCAGGAGGTTTAATGCTGGGAGCCTTTTTTATGGCTACGGACCCGGTTACCACTCCCGTCTCCCGGTTAGGAAGGATAATCTTTGGAGTTGGAGCCGGGGTTGTGGTTATGGTCATAAGGCTCTGGGGGGGTTATCCAGAGGGCGTAATGTTTTCAATCCTGCTGATGAATGCAATCACTCCTTTATTGGACAGGTATATAAAACCAAAAATCCTTGGAGGGCGCTGAAATTGAAAAAATCTCATCATATGATATTAACCTTAACTCTTGTAGGTATGCTTTCGGGAGGAGCTCTGGTGGGGGTTTACAGGTATACTCAACCTCTAATCAAGATAAACCAGCAAAAGGCTCTGCAAGAAGCAATTTTTCAGGTCTTGCCTGGAGCACAGACTTTCCGGGAGATAAAAAAAGACGGAAAAATCATATACAAAGGATTTGATTCTTCAGGAAAGGAAGTAGGCTACGCTTTTACAGGAGAGGGCCCGGGATATCAGGGAATCATAAAGCTTATGATTGGAGTTGATCCCGAATTAAAACAAATTTTCGCCATACAGGTTTTAGAATCAGTGGAAACTCCGGGGTTAGGCCAAAAAATTACCACTTCTTCTTTTCGAGACCAATTTCACCATCTCTCTATTAGTTCACCTCTTCGGGTGGTTAAGAGAAAACCTTCTACTTCGGGTGAGGTTCAGGCCATTACTGGAGCCACCATTTCTTCTCAGGCAGTTGTGGATATAGTAAATGGGGAGATTGCCCGGGTGCGAAAACTTCTTGAGAATGAGTAACAAAAACAAATAAGTCAAACCGGGTATTTATCCAGATAGGTGGTAATGTAGTTTTTATTTCGATACTCTTCCACCATTTTGGTATCCAGAGGGTATGTTCCCCACTTTCTGGCTACCTCTATCATCTTTTTGTAGTTCTCCGGTTTCACTGCCGGATGAATACTGTTGCTTGAGGCAAGTATATGTCCTCCTCCCGGTGAGGCTTTAGCTACGGTTTCTTTAACGGCTTCTTCAACTTCGGAGGTTGTGGCATGAGTCAAAATTTCCGTGCAGTCAACATTTCCTATAAGACAAATCCTATCTCCATATTTTTTCTTTATCTGTCCAATATCCATCCTGGCTATAGGTTCAACAGGATCGAGAGCATCAATCCCGCTTGTCACCAGATCGTCCAGGATTTGCCATAAATTACCATCAGTATGTTTTATGAAAGGGACCCTGTTTTTCTTAGCTACATCCACAGCCATTTTCAGGTAAGGGAGGATAAACTCTCTGAAATGCTGTGGCGACATAAAAGTCCCTTTTCTCCCAGCATAATCATCACCAGTCAACAGGATATCAGCACCAGCATCTACAGCATTTTGCATAACCTGGCACTTGTACTCTATAACCATTTGGGCAAGTCTATGAACGAAATCCGGATTGGATATGTAGTAAAAAAATAGCTTATCCATTCCTCCCAGAAGATAATGAGAAAACTCAAAAGCATCGTGTCCCAGAAAGACTATAGCTTTTTCTTGTTTGAACCTTTTGACATACTCTGTCAGAGTTTGAAGTCTCCAGGGTGCATCAGCATCAGGGGGACGGTATTTATCAAGGTCTTTTTCTGATTTAATAGGACCATCAATGGGATAGTCAAGCCCACTTGGCTCCTTTCTCCAAACAATTCCCCACTCATCTCTGAAAGTATCAGAACTAATCATCTGGGTTTTCTGATCCTCCAGGACAGTGATTCCATCAAGGTCCTCCTTTTCTACAAAATCGGCATAGGAAATATCCCCGTGAAGGGCTCGAATTACCGGGGAATTGATAATCAGCTCCCATACAGGAACCCTGTCTGGTTGCTCAAGCCTAAGGGCAGCCATCATTCTCTCATATCCATTCATTGGGTCACCTCTGGGGAGTTGCTACTTTTTCTCGAGAAATCTCTTTTACTCTCTCAAATACCACCTTTCCATCAGGAACATCAATCTTAATGCAATCTCCTTCTTTAAATTTTCCCTCCAGAAGTTGCATAGCGAGAGGATCAAGAATCTCTCGCTGGATGACTCTTCTCAAAGGTCTGGCTCCATATTGAGGGTCATACCCTTTTTCAGCTAAAAACTCTTTAGCCTTGGGAGTCAGGATGAAGTCTATATGCTTTTCGGCAAGTCTTTGTTTCACTCTTCCAATCTGAATATCCACGATCTTTTTAATGTCTTCCTGCGTTAAACGATTGAATATTATAATCTCGTCAATACGATTGAGAAATTCAGGGCGAAATTGAGCTCTCAGGGCCTCCCGTACTTTCTGTCGTATATCTTCCATTCGAGAAAGCTCCTCAATCCACCTGCTACCCACATTGGAGGTCATTATGATCACCGTATTCTTGAAATCTACCGTCCTTCCCTGTCCGTCAGTTAACCTTCCCTCATCAAGTATCTGCAAAAGCACGTTAAAAACATCGGGATGAGCTTTCTCAATTTCATCAAAAAGAACCACCGTGTAAGGCTGTCTTCTGACAGGCTCTGTAAGCTGTCCCCCCTCCTCATACCCAACATATCCAGGAGGAGCCCCTATTAACCGCGATACTGTGTGCCTTTCCATATATTCTGACATATCCAGTCTTATCAAAACTTTTTCATCATCAAATAGAAATTCTGCCAGAGCTTTGGCAAGTTCTGTCTTTCCAACCCCGGTGGGTCCGAGGAATATAAAGGAACCAAGAGGACGATTGGGATCCTGCAGACCCGATCTTGCTCTCCTTATAGCATTGGACACTGCTCTTACTGCTTCGTCCTGGCCAACCACCCTTGTTTTCAGACGATCTTCCATCTTAAGGAGTTTCTCCTTTTCACCCTCTAGAAGTCTGGTAAGAGGTATGCCTCTCCATTCAGATACAATTTCAGCAATGTCTTCCTCTTCCACCTCTTCTTTAAGCATTTTTTTATCTTTTTGAAGTTCAGCAAGTTTCTTAGTTTCTTCCTCCAGGGCTTTTTGAAGCTGAATCAATTTGCCATAACGAAGTTCAGCTGCTCTATCAAGATTTCCCTCTCTTTCTGCTTTAAGAGACTCTTCTCTTGTAATTTCTATATCTTTTTTAATTTTTCCTATCCGCTGAATGACCTCTTTTTCCCGTTGCCAGTGAACCTTAAGTTGGTCCGCTTTTTCCTTGAGATTAGCAAGCTCCTTTTCCAGTTTTTCCAGTCTTTCTTTACTGACCTCGTCTTTTTCTTTTTTTAGTGCCTGGCGCTCGATTTCCAGCTGCATTATCTTACGCTCAATCTCGTCAATCTCAGTAGGTCTTGAATCTATCTCTATTCTTATCCTTGAAGCAGCCTCATCTATAAGATCGATAGCCTTATCAGGTAAAAAACGATCGGTAATGTAGCGATGAGAAAGAATTGCTGCGGCCACCAGAGCAGAATCCTTTATTCTAACTCCATGATGAGCCTCATATCTCTCTTTTAAACCTCTTAAAATAGCAATGGTATCTTCCACCGTAGGTTCTTTTACCAGCACAGTTTGAAATCTTCGCTCAAGTGCGGCATCTTTCTCTATATACTTGCGATACTCGTCCACGGTGGTTGCCCCGATACAGCGAAGTTCCCCTCTTGCCAGTGCCGGTTTCAACATATTGGACGCATCCATTGCTCCTTCAGCTGCTCCAGCTCCTACGACGGTGTGCAGCTCATCAATAAAAAGGATTATCTGGCCCTCTCTTTCTTTTATTTCCCTTAAAAGAGATTTTAACCTATCCTCAAACTCTCCCCGAAATTTGGTTCCGGCAATTAGTGCCCCCATATCAAGAGCAAGGATTCTCTTATCCTTCAATCCTTCCGGAACATCTCCGGCAACAATTCTTCTTGCCAGTCCCTCAACAATAGCAGTTTTTCCAACTCCTGGCTCGCCAATAAGCACAGGGTTGTTCTTGGTTCTTCTGGAAAGAATCTGAATAACCCTTCTTATTTCATTATCCCTGCCAATTACAGGGTCAAGTTTTCCCTGAGCAGCAAGTTCGGTAAGATCCCGGGTAAATCTCTGTAGAGCTTGATACTTATCTTCTGGATTTTGATCGGTGACTCTTTGACTTCCTCGAACGTTCTGGAGGGCTTTAAGAAGGTTGTCTCTGGTTACACTCTGCCTCTGTAAAATCTGACCGACAGGAGACGTCTCATCCTGGGAAAGACCCAGGAGAAGGTGCTCGGTACTTATATAGTCATCCTTTAAATAAGAAGCCTCCTTTTGGGCTATATCTAAAACTTTTTTCAGCTCAGGAGATATGTAAAGTTGAGTCTGCCCCAAAACTTTTGGCAGTCTATCTATTTCTACTTCTACCTGGGAAGCTACCTGTTCCTCATTCACGCCAAGAGTTCGCAGAAGTGATGTGGCTATACCTTCTTTATCCTCCAGGAGAGCAAGAAGAAGGTGAGCGGGGGTAATCTCTTGATTGTTTTTTTCTTCAGCCATCTCCTGAGCTCTCTGAATAGCCTCCTGAGCTTTTATGGTAAATCTATCCCACTTATACATTTATTTCCTCCCTAAAAGAAAATACTAAAGTTGACCATATTTATTATTATTTAAAAAATCCCTCTGGTCAACTGTTACAATTCCAGATTCGGGAAAAAGTCTTATAACAAAGATAAAACTTATAACACCAAAAGGAAAGGTGTGTTCCCTTCCTCTAAAACAAGGTATACACA
>CAYZYX010000001.1:0-79009 GCA_964482715.1 uncultured Clostridia bacterium | reverse complement strand
CTGGAGATGGCTCAGAAGGGATTAAAATCTTGAGAAACCTGGCCCGGGGGGCAAATCCACCACCTCTTTCCCAGGTAACTCCACCTTCCGATTGGGTTCATGTTGGCCATCCCACAATTTACATGCTAAAACTCATCCGGCCTCCTGACTGGAAAGAAGAGGTTATGCAGGATCCATCAGGATACTATGGGGGACTGAAAATCATATCTCCGGATGGTGAGGCAAATCTATATGTGTACTATGCTGTGATCTTTGGAGCAGTGACCCTTGAAGAAGGAATTAGAGAAGGTATTCGTCTTCTCACCGGTTCCTCTCCACAGGTAGATATTGTGGTTGAAGATGATCTCCACAGGTTTGTTTCAGCTATGTGGCCCGGGGCTGATGCCCGTTTTATTGCTTTTCGCTACCAGGGAAAGGTGGGAGCTCTTTCCTGTATGATCTTCCCTATGAGTGGGGCTACCCAGGTTCATCTCAATGGGTGCATAGGTCCAGCAGATAAGTTCGACAGTCTTACAAAAGAAGTTTTCCTTAAGGTTTTTGGATGGGTTGGAGCCGGGGGTTATATAACACCTGCACCTCGAGGATGATATGTAACAAGATTAGCTTGACAACCCCTTCCGGTAAAATATATAATTGATTTTCAGTAAGATCTGTATGGGATATTTATGGATAAAAAAATTCTTATCTCAGAAATAGACTTTACCCCTTCTATGGAAGCTACTTTTCGATTAGCTTCCCGGCCTTATTTTTCCTTTCTGGATAGTGGCTCTGGGGTTTACAAAGATAAACTGGGGCGATACTCCTTTATGGGAATTGATCCTTTCCTCATAGTAAAGACTCACAATAAGACTACCTGGCTAAGAACCAAAAATGAGGTTCAGGTTAAGAAGAAAAACCCTTTTTACATCCTACGAGAAATTCTTAACAATTTTGATATAGGACTTACTCCCCCTTCTCTGCCGCCCTTTCTGGGTGGAGCCGTAGGTTACTTTGCCTATGACCTGTGCCATTTTATCGAAAAAGTCCCCTGCACCACCATGGATGATATCAAAATACCTGAGCTTTTTCTTGCTTTTTATGACCGCATACTTACTATAGATCACTTAGAGAACAGAGCATATATTGCAGCCATAGCGCTTCCAGGAGAAAAAACCGGTCTCAAAGAAAAAATTGAGCAATTTAAAAGCAAACTCTTTACCGGCTCCTCATCAAAAGTTACAGCAGAAATCTCCAATCTGGAGGAATCTACCTACACCAATGAGTTTCCTGTAATCAAGTCCAACTTCACAAAATCCGATTATCTTAAAGCAGTAAAAAAGGCTAAAGAATACATTGCTGCTGGTGAGATATATCAGGTTAACTTATCTCAAAGACTCCAAACTAAACTTTCTTTTCCCCCTTTTAGTCTGTATCAAAGACTTAGAAAGATAAACCCTGCACCTTTTGCAGCCTATCTTAATTTTGGAGAAGTCATTGTCGCAAGTTCTTCTCCTGAAAGGTTTCTCAAAGTCAATGGTGAAATGGTTGAAACAAGGCCTATAAAGGGCACTCGACCTCGAGGAAGAACAAAAGAGGAGGACGAGAGATTAGCTCGGCAACTTCTTCAGAGCCAGAAAGACAGGGCAGAACTGGTTATGATTATTGACCTGGAGAGAAATGATCTGGGAAAAGTTTGCCGTTATGGTTCGGTTAAAGTGAGAGAGTTGATAGAACTGGAGGCCTACCCTACAGTTTTTCATACTGTTTCTACGGTTGAGGGGAAGCTTTATCCGGGAAAAGACAGGATTGACCTTCTTAAAGCCACCTTCCCGGGGGGTTCTATTACCGGGGCTCCAAAAATAAGAGCAATGGAGATAATTGATGAACTGGAGCCAACAAGAAGAGGTATTTACACCGGAGCACTGGGTTATCTGGGATTTAATCAGACAATGGACCTTAACATTGTTATTCGGACTTTCGTAATTAAGGAAAAAAAGGCGTTTTTTCAGGTAGGGGGAGGAATAGTAGCGGACTCAGATCCCGAGAAGGAATACCAGGAAACTCTGGACAAGGCAAAAGCTCTTATTCAATCTCTTCATCAAAGGGAAAAAATTAAGACTCCTGGATAAAAAGATTAATAATAAAAAAATGGAATACAGGATATTTATTAACGGACATTTTCTAAAACCTTCGCGGGCTAAAATACCCATCCAGAATGTGGGATTTTTATTTGGATGGGGAATCTTTGAAACAATGAGATCTTACAAGGGCTCTGTTTATCGGTTATCCGACCACATAAAAAGGCTCACCTCATCAGCCAGTTTTTTAGGAATTCCTTTAACTCTTTCAGACAAAGAAATTTCACAGATTGTTTACGAAACACTGAAGATAAACAATCTTCAGGAGGCTTATATAAAAATTATCCTCTCCGGAGGAACATATTCAGGAAAACTCTCAGATCCTTCCAGTAAATCCACCTTTGTGGTTATCTCAAAACCCATTACTTCCTTTCCCGAAAGCTGGTATAAAGAAGGAATCAGTGTAACCTTTAGTAGTATAAGGAGAAACTCTGCCTCACCAATATACCAGCATAAAACCTTAAACTTCCTGGAAAATATCATAGCCAAAAGAGAAGCAGAAGAAAAAGGTTACCAGGAAGCAATATTTTTAAATAACGAGGGCTATCTGACAGAAGGTTCTGTGACTAATATTTTTCTGGTAAAAAAAGGGGACCTGTTTACACCATCTGTTGATTGTGGACTTTTACCGGGAATCACACGTCAGGTTGTGTTTGAAATATGTTCCCATCTCGGGATACTCTGTAAAGAGAGAAAAATAAAGCCAGAGGAGATTTGGGATGCCGATGAGATTTTTTTAACCAATTCAATACGCGAAATACTTCCTGTTGCCAGAATAAACACCCATCAGGTTAGAGATGGTAAACCAGGCGCTATAACCCGTCTTTTGATGAAAGAATACAGCTACCAGACCAATTTTTGCAAAAAATAGAAAAAATACAGCTAATTTGACTATCATGATGACTCCTGTAAAATAGCTATGTACAAAAACAAAGGAGTCAACCCATGAGGATAGTAAAAATTATGCTACAAACGCTATACATTTTGACCTGTTTTTTACTTTTTCTCTTTTTCCAACCTTTCCCTTTTGCCAGTGCCTGGCAGTTAGGTGGATTTAAAACGCCGGAGAGTGTTTTGAAGGACCCTGAAACCTCCTTTTATTACGTATCCAACATCAATGGGACACCCACAGCAAAAGATGACAATGGTTTTATCTCCAAAATAGACTCAACCGGAAAGATGATTAACCTCAGGTTCATTGATGGAGCAAGCCAAAAATACATCCTCAATGCACCCAAGGGTCTTACCATAGTAAAAAGGACATTATATGTAACGGATATAGATTTTGTTCGTGCTTATGATCTGGGAACAGGAGAAAACATTTTAAACATAGATCTTAGACCTTCTGGAGCTAAATTTCTAAATGATATTGTCGCCGATCAGGAGGGCAGTCTTTACGTTTCAGACACCGCCACCAATACCATCTATAAAATTGATCCTGAATCAAAAAAAGTGCATCTCTACTTCCAGAGCAAGGATCTTCAGGGACCTAATGGTTTGATGATTCATCCCGAGACCGGTGCTTTATTTATAGTAAGCTGGAATGGCGGTAAGATTTTTATTCTTATGGAAAACAAACTGCAGGAGCTTACTCTACCCGAAAGACCTGTTAATCTTGACGGCATCGATCGGGACCAGGAGGGAAACATATACTTTTCTGATTTTACGGCGGGAAAAATCTACAAATTAACCAGGGAAGGAAAACTGCAGCTAATAGCAAAAGGCTTAAACCAGCCTGCAGATATATCTCTCGACAGAGAAAATAAGCTTCTGTTAATTCCAGAATTTAACGCCAGCAGGGTAAAAACGATCCCTGTAGGTGGCACAAAAAAGGAGGCAAAACTTATACTTCCGGGGAAAGGATTAAAAGAAGCTTTCAGTACCCTGAGAATAACCCCGATTGATCCTCCTTATCCCATGATGGATTTTACGCTGGAAAGTATTGAGGGAGGGAAAATAAACACGAGAAACCTGAGAGGAAAATTCCTATGGCTTAATTTCTGGGCAACATGGTGTTCTCCCTGCCGAATAGAAATGCCCTCAATGCAAAAACTCTGGAAAAAATTCGGGAATAAAAACTTCACAATTTTAGCTGTAGATCTTAAGGAAAACGAAGAAAAAGTTCGCCTCTTTATAAAGCAAAATGGTTATACTTTCCCAGTTGTTCTGGACAGAGAAGGTAAAATTGGTAGTATGTATGGAATAAGAGGAATCCCTACCAGCTTTTTTATAGATCCCCAGGGTAAAATAATAGGAGTAGCTATAGGAGCAAGAGAATGGATGGATAAAAGCTTTTACAGTTTTCTGGAGAAATTGTCAAAAACTGCTTTGAAAGAATAAAGGAGGGTTAAATGCCCGGGAAGGTTCGCTTTGGAGTTTGTCTTGATGAAAGTCTACTAAAAAGATTTGATGCCGAAATCGGGAAAAAGGGATATAACAACCGCTCCAAAGCTATAGGAGATTTAATAAGAAACTGGCTGATCGAAGAGAGCTGGAAAGTAGAGGAAAAAAGAGGTGTTGGAGTGATAAGCCTTTTATATGACCATGATACAAGAACCACCCTTGATGCTCTTATTGACCTTCAGCACAGCTACACCAACATGGTTGTTGCCAGCACTCATGTTCATCTGGATGCTCACACGTGTCTTGAGGTGGTAATAGTAAGAGGAAAAATTTCTGTTATTAAAAAACTTGCCGATCATTTTGCTCCTATAAGGGGGGTTAAACAGGTGAAACTAACCCTGACCACAGAGCAAGTTGAGCGAGCATAAATTAACCAGCTGAACTCCTCTTAGATGCAATCCAGTAAATTATTTCTCCTTTTCTTGCCAGGCCAAGCTCATCCCGGGCTATTTTTTCTATAAAAAAAGGGTCCAGGGCCTTTTTTTTCATTTCTCTCAATTTCCTGTTTTCTTCCTCCAACTGTCCTATCTCTTTTTTTATTTTATCAAGCTGAGCATCCACCCTGGCTATGTCCTTCTTTATCTTTATCCCCACCATAAGTAAAATAATTATTTCAGCTATAACAAGAAAAATAAAAGCTTTCCTGCCCTTACTCATTGATTTTAACTCCCTGGTTATCAACAGAGAGAATCATGAATCTTGATTTTAACCCCTTTTCTGAGAAGGCTTTTTGCATGGCTTGACCAATTTTTTTTCCATCGTTCAAAGTTAAGGCTGCGATACTTGAACCCGCCCCTGAAAGAAACACCCCTTTTGCTCCCGCATGCAAAGCTGCCTCAAAAACATCCATCATACCGGGAAGAAGAGCAGAGCGGTAAGGTTGATGAAGGCGATCCTGAGTACCAAAAACAAGGTTATTCCACAATCCCTGGCTTAGGGAAGGAACAAGTAAAGCTACCCGTGAAAGATTAAAAAGGGCATCCTGAAAAGGAATCTTCTGGGGAAGAATCTTTCTTGCTTTTTCGGTTAAAATCCCCCTATCGGGAACAGCAACAACCACCTTTAAATTATCAGGCACCTTAAGCTTTACCCACAGAGGTTTTTTCTCAACCTCAGCCACAGCAACAAATCCTCCCAGAAGTGATGCAGCTACGTTGTCGGGATGTCCCTCCAGCTCGATAGCCATTTTTAATATTTCCTCACGGGACAGAGAAAGACCAAGAAGCAAGGTCGCTCCAACCAGTCCACCAATTCGAGTAGCTGCACTACTTCCAAGTCCCCTACTTAAAGGAATGGAATTTACTTCTTTTATTTTAAGTCCAAAAGGCTTTGCCTTCACCCGGTCAAACACCATTTTAATGGCTGGAAAAATAATGTTGGTTTCATCTCTGGGAATGGATTCTTTTCCCTCTCCCTCAACTTCAATAACCAGCTCTTTTTCTCCCGAAAATTCCATTTCTATTGTATTATAAAGAGTTAAAGCAAGACCCAGACAATCAAACCCGCTTCCCAGGTTAGTGGTAGAGGCAGGAACGGTAACTTTAACTTTTTTCATTTTTTCTTACCAGAAAAAGTAAAAGTAAATTTCTGTTAATCTTCTTCCAAAAAAAAGGGCAATAAATGCACCTGTCACCAGAAAGGGTCCAAAAGGAACTTTATCTCTCATTTTTTTCAAACCAAAAAGAATAAAAAAAGAAGCCGCCACTGCACCTATAAAGAAAGATAGAAAAAAAGCCAAAAGTGATAGTTTCCAGCCAAGATAAGCACCTATCCCTGCAGCTATCTTAATATCTCCAACTCCCATTCCAGGTTGACGAAGGAATAAAAGGCTTATATAGTAAATTACCAGAAAAATCAAGGCCCCTGAAGCCACACCAAGGATAGAGGAGTAAAAAAACCGTTGAATAATTGAAAAAATAATTCCAGAAACTATCATGGTGTAAGATACAGAATCAGGAATAATCTGATGTTCAAGGTCAATAAAAAAAGTCGGAATAAGAAGACAAATAAAAAAAAGCTGTTTAACAAGGTAAACCATAGCGGAGAAGTTAAAGACTTTCCAGCAACACAGAACAAAGACAAGGAAAAAGAAAAAACCCGTTACACCTTCTACCAGAGGATATCTCCAGGAAATTGGCCTGTGGCAATTTCTACATCTACCACCAAGAAGGATGAAACTCAACAGAGGAATATTGTCATACCATCTAATAGGACTTTTGCATTGAGGGCAGTGGGAAGCCGGACTCCAGAAAGAATATCCTCTGGGTAGCCGGTAAATTACCACGTTGAGAAAAGAACCCACTGCAAGGCCTATCATTATCAAAAAAATAGACAGGATAATCATGAAAAAATAAATATAAAGTTAAATCCCTGATTCTATTTCGCTAACCTCTTCCTCTAACCACTGTATGAATGGTGACGGCGATGACAATAAGTAAACCATAAATTAACTGTGTCCAGAAACCCGAAAGACCTGCGGCAACAATCCCGGCTTCAAGCGAACCAATTAGGAAAGCACCGATAAAGGTACCCAGAATGCTTCCCTCGCCGCCAAGCATGGAAGTTCCTCCAACAAAAACAGTAGCCATGGTGGTCATAAGGTAACCTTCTCCCATAGTTGGCCACCACTTCAACAATCTAAAACTATCAACCAATCCAGCAAAAGATGCCAGAAGACCCATAATTATAAATACCAGGGTTTTTGTCCTATCAACTTTAACCCCCATCATTCTGGCAGCATCCTCATTATCGCCGACAAAGAGCACGTGACTACCAAAGCGATGTCTGAAAAGGATAAACCACATAACCACAGTCAGTCCAAGAAACCACACCGATTGAGCCGGAATATAGCCTCCTATTTTTCCCGCCAGGGCAGTGTGTAAAGGATTCCCCATGAGAGACACAAGCGATTTTCCCAACCCTCCAGAAATAACATTAACACATCCCCTAACCGCAAACATCATTCCAATGGTGGCTACTATGGAAGGAATCCCAACTTTTCTAACCAGAATACCATTTACAGTTCCTATTCCAATTCCAGTGACAAAGGCGCTCAATATACCCAGAGTCAAACTTCCCGTGGAATGAAATACTACAGCACAAAAATAACTGGACAGAGCCATTACGGAGGTAAAAGAAAGGTCAATCTCTCCGCTTACCAGAACAAGTGTTAAGCCCAGCCCCATTATACCCACAAAGGGAACCGTTGATAAAAATGCAAAGTAAATGGTGGGTCTCAAAAATACCCCCGGGCTTGTAACCATAAATAACACCAGGATGGCAAAGAACATTATAATAAGTCCGATTTGCGTTTTATACCTTCCGATGTCAATTCTTCTGGTTTTCAAAACCTGCTCCTTAAAACTCAAGATCTGGAAGGTGGAGCTTCATGAATCTGAATCAAAACTTCATTAAGCTCGGGTTCAGAAATATCTTTTCTTTTGTACTCACCTACAACCTGTCCACGATCCAGGATCACGAATCTATCAGAAACAGAATATACATGGGCAATAGTATGAGATATGTAAATGCAGGATTTACCGGCTTCCTTTACCTTTTTAATAAAATTTAAAACTTTATTCACTTCTTTTATCGATAAAGCTCTGGTCGGTTCATCGAGAATTATAAGATCAGCTTCAAAATACATGGCTCTACCTATGGCTATTCCCTGACGTTCTCCTCCTGACAGAGTCCTCACCGTAGAATCTGGCGATACACCTCCTCCGGTAAATCCCAGAAGCTTTCTCATCATACGATCAGTTTCCTCTTGCGCCTTCTCTATTCTTATAAAACCAAGAGAATCGGCCACCTGTTTTTCTCGACCCAGAAAGAGGTTTCGCCATATAGTCTGTTTCACTCCAAGAGCCTGTTCCTGAAAAACAGTTTCAATACCCAGTTTATGAGCTTCCTCAACTGAATAATGTTTTAAATCTATTTTTTTCCCTTTAATGTAGATCTCCCCTCTCGTGGGAGGATAAACTCCACTTAAAATCTTTATAAGGGTTGACTTACCGGCACCATTATCACCTATCAAACCAACTACCTCATTAGGACCAACCTGAAAATCAACTCCTCTCAACGCAACAACCTTACCAAAGTACTTGTGGATATCTTTCATCTCCACCAGCAGGTTGTTCTTGGCCATTTTATGCCTCTTTTTAGCAATACAAAATGCGGACTCACAGAGGAGTCCGCATTTTAAGTTTTTTCTTTATTATCCAGCCAATCCCTTTTCAACAAGTTCAGCAATTGGTTCTACGTTTGTTTTATCTATAAGGCCAATTCCGGTATCAATATGAAGTCCAGCAATCTTGTACTTTACTGTGAGATAAATCTGAAAGATAGGCAAAAATCCCTGTAAGAAGGGTTGTTGAGAATGCACCAGATCAACATAGCCGCTTTTAATTCCCTCCAGTGTGGGAGGAGAAAGGTCAAAACCAGCACCATAAACATCATCCGGACCAAGACCTGCAGCTCTCAAATAGGTTGGAATAGTAGCGGTAAGCTGACCGTGGTCAGTAATGATTAATTTGCAATCTGGATGTTTCTGCAGGTACCCTACTATGGTAGGTATTCCGGCTGATGCGTCTTTATCAACCTCGGGCGAGATTTCAAGGTAATCTACGATAAGTCCTGCCTCCTTAAGAGCATCTATTGCTCCCCTGGTTCTCAGACCCCGGGTCGGTTCTCTTAAAAGTCCCCAGACAAATGCTCTATCTCCCTTACCCAAACCTGCTCTTTGCACAGCTGCTTTTCCAAGCATGTATCCAGAAGCGTATAAGTCCTGACCCACATAGCCAAATCCATTAGCCTTATACTTTTCTTCCAGTTCGGGAAGAGTTACGTTTTGACTGGTTACAATAATTCCGAGTCTTTCAGCTTCCTCAACAAAAGGTTTTAAGGCATCTACTCCAGGATGTCCCATAACAGCTATTCCGTCTGGACGCATAGCTACTATTTCCTGAAACTGTGACACCATCTTATGAGGATTCCAGTCAGACCAGACATACTTTACATTCACTCTGTCACCCAGTATTTCTGCAGCAGCCTTGGCACCATTATAAACAACAGTTGAAAAAGTCCCTCCTGGTGGACCTCCACAGAAAAAGTATATCTCTACCGGCTTTTCCTTCTGCTGGGGTATTGCCAGTCCAGAAAAAAGGGCAACACCCAAAATTACTGCTAAGAGTAAGAGTCCTATCTTTTTTATCATTCTTTTCACCTCCTTTTCCTCATTTTTAATCTAAAATGAAGATTCTTTATATCCTTTCTTAATTATAAAATTATCTTAATCCACCTATCTTGTCAAGCAGAATTTTTGTGAGGCTGTGGAAAGGAGGCTTATTGAAAAATAAAAAGGTAGGGAGAAAAACCTCCCTACCTTTAAGTGAAGCAGGAGAGATGTGGACACACGGAAATATGCCCATGTGGTCATAAAAGATTTATCCGCCTCCATAACCTAAAATACCATCGTCTGCTGCACCCTCAGTCTCAGTAGGGGTGAACCAGTCGGTTTCTGAACCGTCAGCTTGAGTAGTACCAGTTAAACTGATCCCGTAGTATGCCTCATCGGTTGCTCCATTCCATCCACCAATTGCACCACGTATTCGGGGATCCCATTCAACACTTGCATTAGATGCCGCTCCTCCTGTTGGTGAATGAGGTCCATCACACAAAATCACAAACATGGTGGGACTTGTGTCTGGACTTGTAAATAAAGAATAATCACCATCACCAAATGGACAATTGGGAATGTTCTTAAGATAGTCATCATTAATCAGAGTGGTAATCTGGTCAGCATAATGATCTTCATCCATCATGTACATCTCCTCTGCTGTAGCTATTGCTTCCATGTCCGAAAATGCCCTTGATACCCTTGCCTTCGTCCTTGCGCCCAGGAAGTTGGGAATGGCAATACCCGCCAATATGCCTATGATGGCGACCACGATCAAAAGTTCGATCAGGGTAAATCCCTTCTTCCTGGACCAAACTTTTCTCATCATCCTCTCCATATTTTTTCACCTCCTCTTCTTTTATTTTTATCGGCCGATATTTTTTCTGTCTTTAAGTTTTATATATCCAAATAAAAAGACCCATCCGAAAGAATGGGTCTTCTATGCCAAAGAGCTTCGGCAGGCCAGCTACCCCTGAGGGGCCTGTGCCTTTGCGACCTATCCTTTCGGATAGTGTGCCCTTTCGGCTCCACTTTACCGGATTGTAAAACCATTATATTGTAAAAAATAAAAAAATACTGTCAACCTCCTATTCTGGGAAACTCACTCTGGGAGCGGGAATTGAGCTATGCTGAAATTTAACTGCTTACCCTCAACCTCCTTTCCATTTTCAAGTAATTTAACCCGGGCATAGTAGCTTCCCTCAGGAAGCCCCTTTTCAAAAATAAATCTAACAATAACAGGGTTCTCAGAAAATTGCGGAAGGTTAATTTTTCTTTGATACTTAATCTCCCCTTCTTTTTTTGAAATCTCTAATTTTAGCTCGAGGATGTGATTTCTTTCAGATTTTTTATCAAAAACAAGCACATTAACCAGAAAAGATTCCTCCGGCCAGGCAACCGGGGGAAGCAAAAAAACAAAGCTTTTATCTTTAACATAAAAAGGGAAGGTAGGTGAAATTTCCTTTATCTGGACGTTTTTCTCTATATATCCTTTTTCTCTTTTCCACATTGAAAAGTCGTATGATAGCCTCTCTGGAATAGCAAAATTTTTTTGCCAGATCTTTGCCTGAGCATAAGACAGTAAAGACCTATCCAGATTTTCCAATGCTCCAGGAAAATTCTTTTTTTTCAATTTCTCCTCAGCCTCAAGCAAAGAAATATAACCCAGGTTGATGTAACCAGGAGCAAAGTTGGGATAAAGATATATACCTCTCTCTAAAATTTCCCTTGCCTCCTTAATTTTCCCCAGCTTCAGTAGAGCAAAGGCTTTATTATTATAAATATTGGGGGTGTTCCAGCCTTTTAAAGCCCCGGGAAAGATATCAATTAATTCACGGTAATTACCAAGATAAATATAAGCTCTGGTCAGATAAGCATAAGCTTGAGCATTATAGGGATTTATTTTTACCGCCTCCAGAAGCTGCTCTTTAGCTGGCAGGTAAAACCCGGCATCCATTAAAAGCTCGGCCTGCTTTACATGAAGATCAGATGTAAATATTCTTATTCGCCACAAACCGAGATAAAAAGAAAAAACTATAACCAGTCCAAGTAAAAACCATCCTTTTTTAAACCGATAACTAACCGGTTTGCCTTCCTTTCCCTTGCACCATCTCAAAAGATCGTGTTGATCCAAACCCAAGTTTTCTTCAATCTTTTTTCCCGATATGGCCATGAGAAGCCAGAAAAACATCCCATTTTGCACAATGTGAAAGGGAAAGCTGACTGTAGCATGGATTAAAAAACAGCTAATACTGGCAGTGATAAATATCAAAAAAGCTGAGAATGAGGCTGATGTGGTTTTCTTTAAACAAAGAAAAATTTTTCGATAAAAATTTCCTATCACCCACAAAAGGAGCAAAATTCCAACTATCCCGGTCTCCACCCAGATCTCCAGATAATCATTATGAGCATGAATTGACCTGTTAGCCTGGGGAATATAATTTTTATTTCCAGCTCTGGAAAGAAATTCTCCCTGGGCCTCAGGATAATGAAGACCAAATGTGCCTATCCCCCAACCAAAAAGAGGTCTTTCTTTAATAAGCTGAACTGCCACCTGCCAGATCAAAAGACGCTGTGTTGCCGATGAGGTGAATTCAAGCACCGAAGCTCCCCTCTCTATAACACTTTTTTTCTTTAAATTTAGAGGATTGGGAATAGAAAACACAAAAGTTAAAGAAAAAACAAGGATTAAAAGTAAAATAAGAGGTATTTTATGAAGAGAAAAGAAACTTTTCCCCTGAAAAATTAAAATCAAAAAAATGGTCAGTATCACCGAGAGAAATAGTGCTACCCAGGCTCCTCGAGTGTAGGTAATGAGAAGACCTGTATATAAAGTGCCAATTGCCACAAGGTAAAAAATCCTCCATCTTTTGTGATAAAGAAAAAAATATATTAAAAGTGGAATTGCACCTGCCAGATAGCTGGCAAGATAATTTGGATTTCCAAAGGTAGAAAAAATGCGCATCCTTCCAGTAATTTGCCTCCAGATTGGAAGTTCAACCCCGTAAAACTGACAGATACTGTATGCCGCTGCCAGAAAGCCCGATAGAAGGGCTCCCGTTAAAAGTAAAAAAACCCATTTTTCATCGTCAGCCACCCATCGGGAAAGAAAATAAACAAGAAAAAAAGACCCCCACACTCCCAGTCTCTGAAGAGAAAGATATAAAGACTGGCTCCAGTTGACAGAAGCCAAAAGCCAGAGGCCAAATATAGCTACCGGCAAACTAAAAAGGCCAAGTGACAAATCAATTTCCCTTTTTGTTATCTTAATCATAATCCCGCAGAAAAGTACCAGACATGAAATTTCTGCAAAGGTTTCTTTGGTCATGGAAAAAGTGGTTGCCCAACCATAAAAGATAAGGGGGGTAAGAAAGAGAAGCTCAAAAAGACCAAAACGAAGGATAAAAGACAGGACCGGAGAATACCCGGACTCTATGGTTCTCTTTTCCACCTATAGATTCCTATCCACCTATATGCTGAAACATGGTAAAATAGGGAAGGTACATTGCCACTACTACTATCCCCACCGAAGCTCCCATGAATGCAATAAGTAGAGGTTCCAGTAAACTGGTCAGAGAGTCAACCATCCTCTTGACTTCATCCTCATAAAGATCAGCTATCTTGTTGAGCATATCATCAAGCGCCCCTGTCCTTTCTCCAACAGATATCATGCTTATGGTAAGGGGTGGAAAAATGGGATATTTCCTTAAGGGTGCCGCAATGGTTTCCCCTTCTCTCAATGCCTGTCTCGCCTCTTCAGTGGCCTTTTCAATGACCTTATTTCCGGACGCCTTCCCGGTAAGCTCCAGAGCATCAAGTATAGGAACACCACTATCAGTCAAAGTAGCCAGGGTGCGGGTAAATCTTGATAGGGCAATCCGGTGAAAAAGTTTTCCCAGAACAGGTATTTTTAATTTTAAGCTATCTATCAGATAGGCACCTTTTTCTGTTTTTTTCATTATAAAGTAAACAAGCAGGACAATGCCAAGAATTACAGGAACAATGTAAAATTTTTCTCTCAATAAACGGGAAAAATTAAGAATGAATGCAGTAAAAGCAGGAAGATCCGCTTTAAATGCCTCCCGGAATAGCTCTTCCATTCTGGGTAAAACATAAAAAAGTAATGCCAGGGTCAGCCCTCCAGCCATAAACAAAACAAAAAGAGGATACCTCAAGGCTGACTTTACTCTCTCCTTGATACTTTCTGCCTCTTCAAGATAACTTGCCAGCCGGAGCAAGAGATCATCAAGCACCCCCCCTGTCTCACCAGCTTTTATAAGGTTATAGGTGAGAGGAGGAAACTTTTTGGTTTTAGCCAGAGCTTCCGATAGAGAAACTCCTGCTTCCACATCAGCTTTAATTTGAATGAAAACCTTTTTTAACGTAGGATTTGGCGTCTGATGGATAAGTATGTCAAGACACTGAACAATGGGAAGTCCAGCATTGATAAGAGTGGCCATTTGTCGGAAAGCAATAATAATATCTCTCCCCTTTATTCGAGGAGAAAAAATGGAAAGCTGCGAAAGCTCCTTTCCACCCAGCTCACTAACTTTTGATTTCCTTTTTACGGAAATAATCGTAAACCGGCGAGGACGAAGTTGAGAAACAACATCTCTTTCATCCTCCGCTTCCACTTCCCCTTTGATCTTTTTACCCGATGGGTCCAGAGCTATGTAACTGTAAGTGGGCATTTACCAACACCCTCTTTTAAATGGTCCCTGTTATTCTTCCCAATTCTTCAACTGTGCTCTCTCCTTTTAAAATCTTGGCCAGGGCATTCTTCCTTAAGGGGACCATTCCTCTTTCTATAGCCACTCTTCTTATCTCCACATCGGAGGCTCTCTTTATTATCAAGTCCCTTATTACCTCATCCACCTCTAAAGCCTCCATTACAGCCATTCTCCCTCGATAACCTGTATTGTTACAGGCCTCACAACCTACTGCCCGGTAGAAGGTGAGAGACTTAGGGTCTTTGTCCACCTCAAGTTGCTCTAAAAGCTCTGGAGGGGGTGTATAGGCCTCAGCACATTCCTTGCAAATCCTGCGCATGAGACGCTGGGCTCCAACAAAAATGAGAGAGCCGGCAACAAGGAAAGGCTCAACTCCCATGTTTAAAAGCCTCGTTATTGCACCGGGAGCATCATTGGTGTGCAAAGTGGTAAGAACCAGATGACCGGTAAGGGCTGCCTTAACTCCAATATCAGCGGTTTCCAGATCCCTCATCTCACCCAGCATTATTATGTCCGGGTCCTGGCGGAGGAAGGCTCTTAAAGCACGAGAGAAGGTCAAGCCGATTTCCTCATTCACCTGAACCTGATTTATCCCTTCCTGTTCATATTCTACTGGATCTTCAATAGTTAATATATTTTTATCAGGTGTATTAAGGGCCCTTATAGCTGCATGTAATGATGTGGATTTACCACAGCTTGTGGGACCGGTAAGAATGATCATCCCGTAGGGCTGCTTTATAGCCCTCTGATACTTTTTCAAAACGTCTTCTTCTAATCCCAGTTTATCTATGGTTAAACCCATAAGTTGGGCTTTATCCAGAAGTCTTAAAACAACTTTTTCTCCAAATCGTGTAGGAATTGTGGAAACTCTAAAATCAATATCTCGATTGTAAGCCCTCACTCTGAATCTTCCATCCTGAGGAAGACGACGTTCGGCAATGTCCATCTCGGAAAGAATCTTTATACGGGAAACTATGGCATTTTGGACTCTCTTGGGCAGGTTCATTGCAGGATATAAAATACCATCAATTCTATATCGGACTCGTACTTTATCTTCAAAAGGCTCTAAATGAATATCACTTGCCCTCTCCCTTATGCCTCGAGAAAGAAGCATATTGACCATTTTTATAATTGGCGCTTGCTCTGCTTCCTGCAGGAGTGCGTCAAGATTTACTGTTTCTTCCCCTTCCAGAACTGTCAGATTATCACCCGATTGTTCAATAAGACTGCTGATACTTTTTTCAGCCTTGGTAGAAAAATAATCGGCGATCACTTTCTCAATCTCAGTGGGGGTAGCAACTATTGTCTGAATATTGTAACCTGTTCTGGCTCTTAGAGCGTCAATAAGCAAAACATTTAAAGGGTCGGCTGTAGCGATGGTTAAAATATTTCCCGATTTTGCCAGAGGAATTATTTTTTCTTTACGGATAATTTCCTCAGGGATAGTTTCCATAACTTCAGGATCGAGTTTGTAATTGCTGAGTTTTACATGTGGGATCCCAAGTTGTTTGGCAAGTCCAATAACAAGCTGCTCTTCATTGATAACACCCATCTTTATGAGGGCATCAGCCAGACTTACGCCATTTTGCTTTTGATACCGCTCCGCCTTCTTTAAATCTTCCTCAGTGATAAATCTCTCTCGAAGCAAAACTTCTCTGAGACTCATCCTTGTTACTTTTGCCATTTTACCTTTCCTTGTGGATACCCTAAGACTACCACACTACAAAATAGTGTCAAGGGTGATGGCTCCTCAGCTTCCTTCTTGATGATACCTGATATTGGATATTTTTACTTATATCTCCTCTTACAGGTTCCCTCTTCTTCTCAGAGTGATACCCCTTGACCCTTTTTGTTTTACCTATAATCTTATAATTTGCAAAAAAATAGAAAAAGTAAAGAGGTTAAGATGAAAATTGACGATTTTGACTATTGTTTACCTCAAGAGTTAATTGCCCAGGAACCTTTGCTCAAAAGAGATGAATGCAATCTGATGGTGCTACACAGAGATGGTGTCATTGAACACAGAAAGTTCCACGAAATAATCAATTACCTGAATCCACCAGATGTGCTGGTGATAAATATAACCAGGGTAATTCCGGCCCGTCTTCACGGAGTAAAGGAGAAAACTGGGGGCAAAGCTGAAATTTTTCTGCTGAAAAGAATAAACAAAGAAAAATGGGAATGCATCCTGAAACCCTCAAGACGACTTAAAGAAGGCACCGTGGTTATTTTTCCCGGGACCTCTTTAAGGGCAGAGATTATTGAGCGAGGAGAAAAAAATACCGGGATTGTCCGGTTTACAGGATTTTCAATAGAGAAAGATTTATTTAAAATTGGTCAGGTCCCTCTTCCTCCATATATTAAAAGAAAAAATGGGCCTAACAGTCGGGATGAAAGAGAATATCAGACGGTTTACGCTCAAGAACCGGGGGCAGTAGCAGCTCCAACAGCTGGACTCCACTTTACAACCGAACTCTTAGAAACCATAAGCAAAAAGGGGGTTCAAATAGTTCAGGTTGTCCTTCATACCGGATGGGCAAGCTTTTTTTCTCTTCCTCACCGAGAGGTTGAAAAAAACCGGCTTCCGGCAGAATACTTCAAGGTACCTGTCTCTACTGCTGAAAAGATCAATTCGGCAAGGAAAAAAGGAGGGAAAATTGTTGCCGTGGGGACAACAACTGTAAGGACTTTAGAAACAGCAAGTTCAGCAGATGGCGTTTTACCGGGAGAAGGATGGACAGAGCTTTTTATATATCCGGGGTATAAATTTAAAACAGTTGATGCTCTCATAACCAATTTCCATATGCCTCGATCTCCTCTTTTACTCCTTGTAGCCACATTTGTAGGAAAAGACCTTCTAATGCAGGCCTATCGGGAAGCTGTTAGACTAAGATACCGTTTTCTTTCTTATGGTGATGCAATGTTCATAATTTGACAGTTCAATTTTTACTGATATTATCTATCTACAAAAAGGTTCAGGCGTGAGATTCACTTTAACTCACCTGGATGCCTCAAGTAAGGCTCGATGTGGAACGATTTACACTGAATACGGCAATATAGATACCCCTGTATTTATGCCCGTTGGGACTCAGGGAACCGTAAAGGCTATGTCCCCCGAGGAATTGCAGGAAATAGGAATAGAGATAATTTTATGTAATACTTATCATCTTTATCTTCGACCCGGATGGAAAGTTATACGACAAATGGGGGGTTTGCATAGATTCATTCACTGGGGAAAGCCCATTCTAACCGATAGTGGGGGTTACCAGATATTTAGTATATCTTCTCTTCAGAGAACAAATAAAGAAGGAGTAAGCTTCAAATCTCATATTGATGGGAGCACTCATTTTCTAACTCCCGAGGAAGTTATTGATATTCAGATTGCGCTTGGCTCTGACATAATGATGGTTCTTGATGAATGCTCCCCCTACCCTATTTCTCTCAGACAAGCTAAAGAAGCCTTAGATAAAACTCTGGAATGGGCAAGGCGAAGCAGGATCTATTACAGGGGTAATAAAGGACTCTTTGGAATAGTTCAGGGAAGCACCTTCAAAGAGCTAAGAAAAGAAGGAACAGAAGAGCTCGTTAAACTTGACTTTGACGGATATGCTCTGGGAGGTCTTTCAGTTGGAGAACCTCACTCCCTCCGCTATGAAATAATTTCTTATACCACCCAATTTCTTCCTAAGGAGAAACCTCGCTATCTTATGGGAATAGGAACCCCCTGGGAAATTCTGGAGGGGATTGAAGAGGGAATTGATATGTTTGACTGTGCCATGCCTACGAGAATTGCTCGAACGGGAACTGTATTTACCTGGGAGGGAAAACTCAACATTAGAAATGCAAAACACAAGGAAGACGAACTCCCCATTGATCCTCAATGTGATTGTTATACCTGCAGAAATTATACCCGGGCTTACATTCGCCATCTTATCCAGGCAAGAGAAATACTGGGAATGAGACTTACCACCTATCACAACCTTTACTTTCTTGCTTCTCTTATAAAAAAGGCCAGAAAAGCAATAAAAAGAAATCAGTTCAAATCTTTTAAACGCAATGTTATGAAAAATTTAAAAGAAAATCTTAAAAGTGAGGAGGCGCATAATGTTTAACGTTGCCTGGGCTACCAATGGACAGGTTGGAGGGGCGGGCGGCTTATTTGGAGCACTGGTTCCCTTGATTTTAATCTTTGTGATCTTTTATTTTCTCTTGATTCTCCCTCAAAGAAGAAAACAAAGAGAACATGCCGAAATGATAAAAAATCTCAAGAAAGGGGACAGGGTAATAACGACCGGTGGAATCTACGGGACTATCACACGACTGAAAAAAAACTACGTAGAGCTGGAAGTAGCCAATCAAGTCGTCCTTAAAGTTCAACGCAACGCAATCTCTCAGTTAAGAAGAGGGAGCGAAGAATAAAGAAGTATTGTCCACAATCTTTGCCTTTTCCCTTACTTCTCTAAACCAGGTGGAGAGAGCTTCTTCTTGTTTTCTTGCCAGGAGTTTCTTTCGAAACTCCTGTTTTTCTTGCTCAAATTTTTCCAGAGGAATCTGTCTCTTAAAGACCTGGATAATGTAGTAACCCTGAGAGAGAAAAACAGGATTACTCACCTCTCCTTCAGTGAGGGAAAAGGCCACCCTGATAAATTTTTCTCTATCTTCTCCTGTAATACCCTTTAACCACTGACTTCTTGTTATAGAATTTAAAACCTGATACTCCCATTCCTGAGCAAAATCGGAAAGCTTTTTCTTGTTCTCTTTAATCTCTTTAAGGATATCCTGAGCTCTCTGAGCTGTAATTTTTTTGGCCTTTTCTCTGGCCAGTTTATCCATCGCTTCTTCTTTCACTTCATCCCAGGGTGGAATATAGGAAGGTTTTTTCTCCTCCACCATCATGATTAAGTAGCCCTCAGCCACTTTCAAGATGGAACTTAATTTTCCCGGATCAAGAGAAAAGGCAATCTTATTAAGCTGGGAATTCCAGGATAGCCCCTCAATTTTCTCATAACGGGAAAAGGGTGAAGGAAATTTTACTCTTTCCGGATGTTCTCTGGCGTATTTCTCAAAGGTTAACTTTCCCTTCTCAATTTGATCCCTCACTTTTTTTATTTCCTCAAGAGCAAGATCCCCGGTTTTTTGTTCAAGTAATATCTGCTGGATATCATTTTTCACCTCTTTAAGGCTTTTCTTGCGAGCAGGCTCAATACCGGTCAGTTTTATCAGATGAAATCCATAGGGGGTTTCTACAATATCACTTATCTCGCCTGTTTTTTTCATGGAAAATACTGCCTTACTGAACTCCGGGGTCATATCAGAATAGGCAAAGAATCCTAAGTCTCCCCCCTTTTGTGCTGAAGCTTTGTCATCCGAATATTCTCTGGCCAGCTTAGAAAAATCATCTTCTTTCTGCAGTTTTTCTTTTATCTCCTGCAATTTTTTTCGAGCTTTCTCTTTCTGCTCCTCGGTGGCATCCAGGGGAACACTTATCAGAATATGACTTGCCCTTCTCTTTTCTTCCACTTTGAATTCATCCGGGTGCTGTTCATAATAGTTTTTTATTTCTTCTTCGGTTATTTTAACCTCCTTCTCAAACTCTTCAGGCGAGATAAGTACATATGTTACTTTTACTTTTTCTGGTACTCTAAAGTCTTCCTTATTATCTTCATAAAATTTTTTGGCTTCCCCGGCATCTACCTTTATGTCAGAGGCGTATTTTTCAGGGTCTAAAAAAAGATAGGCAAGATCTAAACTTTCATTTTCTGCTATCCAGTAACTTTTAACCTCTTCATCTGTGAGTACTACACTGTCTTTTATCATTTGAGTTAAACGGGAAATAGCTATCTGCCTTCGTACTTCTTCTTCAAAATCAGCGTACTTGATCCCCTGATATTGAAGATATCTCAAAAAATTCTCCCGGGAACCAAAATTTTTCATAATTTTTGCCATTTGATCGGCCACTTCTTCATCGCTCACCTTTATTTTGGCTCTTTTAGCTTCATGGTACAAAAGCCTGTTGCTCAAAAGATCAGAAAGGATCTGACTTCTAAGATAGGCTTCCATCTCAGGAGACAGACTTTCTCCCGTATTCCGCACTACACTTTCGTAGGCAGATCGGTAAGCCTGAAGAAAATCCAGATAGGAGATTTTTTCCCCGTTAACCTCAAGTAAGGGCTTTTCTCCCCCACCTCGAGAGGTGAACCTTCCATAGGTGAAAAACAGGGAGACCACAAACCCTATAGCTATTATCCACACTACCGGCTTTACGCTCTTTCTTAGATTTTGCAAAAACATTTATTACTCCTTTTTTAAAACTGGCTACTATTATACCATTTCATTTTGATGTTGCAACTTTTAATTTTCGGGGTTGGTTTGACTTATCCACTCATCTTAATATAATGTGTAGATCTTATCTTAACCTTATTGTAGGACTCATGGAACAAGAAAATTACAAAAGATTAAAAGAGCTGGCACTATCTGAAGGTGCTTCTCTTTTCGGAGTCACCCGCTGTGATAATCTGGATCATTCTCTCACAGAAATCTTCCCTCAGGAAATTGCTGACCTTACTTTTGCTATTTCCATAGGGGTGAGACTCTCCGATAAAGTGATCGACACAATAGTGGACCATCCCACTAAGCTCTACCTTCATCACTACCGTCAGGTTAACTACTTACTTGATAGAATCGCTCTTTTACTGTCTGGCTTCATTGGTCAGCTTGGTTATAAAGCTCTTCCCATACCTGCCTCTCAGGTTGTTGATTGGGAAAATCAACGGGCACATCTTTCTCACAAATTGGTAGCCTCTATGGCAGGGCTGGGATGGATTGGAAGAAACAACCTTCTTGTCACTCCTGAATGGGGAGCAAGAGTAAGATTGGTAACCGTCTTAACCGATATACCTCTTCTGGTTGATAAACCACTTCTTCAAGACTGTGGCAATTGCACAAAATGTCTTAATATATGTCCGGCAGGGGCAATTAAAGAGAAGAAAGAAAATTTTGATCATCTTGCCTGTTTTGAGCAGCTTAAAAAGTTCAGAAAAGAATGGAATATTCCTCATTACATCTGTGGTATATGTGTCAGGGCCTGTCAGGGTAAGCAAAAAAGTCAGGATAAGACAGGATAGGAAATGGGAGCCTCAAAAATAGTAATAGTTGACTACGGACTTGGTAATCTCGGTAGTGTGGAAAGGGCTTTAAAAAAAGTTGGAGCTGATGTTACAGTGGGAAATTCCTCCACGCTGATTGAAAGAGCAAGAGGACTTGTTTTGCCGGGAGTGGGCTCTTTCAGAGATTGCATAATTAACCTGAAAAAATTGGGCTTAGTTGAACCTATTAAGGAGTTTATTTTCTCCGGAAAACCCTTTCTGGGGATATGTTTGGGTATGCAGATTTTATTTACTCAAAGTGAGGAATTTGGTATGACTCCGGGTCTAAATATCGTAAGGGGAAAAGTTGTCCATTTTCCAAAAATCCGGGGACTCAAAATTCCGCATATGGGATGGAATAGCATAAAGATCTTAAAAAAAGCTCTCTTGCTCGAGGATACACCCCGGGGAGCTTATTTATACTTTGTCCATTCATACTATGTTGTTCCAGAGGAAAATGTTGTGGCCACCACAACCGAATATGGAGTAGAGTTTGCTTCCAGCATATGGAAAGAAAATATATTTGCCTGCCAATTTCACCCGGAAAAATCCCAGAGCACAGGATTAGCTATACTGAAGAAATTTAAGGACATGGTAAAATAAAAAAATGCCTAAACCTTATGGTGAAACAGTAGTTATACTTGATTTTGGTTCTCAGTATAATCAGCTTATCCTGAGAAGAATAAGAGAGATGCGCGTTTACTGTCAACTACTTCCCTGCCACACTTCAATTTCTCAAATAAAAAGTTTAAATCCTCGAGCTATTGTTCTGTCCGGGGGGCCTGCAAGTGTGTTTGAAGAAGGTGCACCTCTTCCCAATCCTGAACTTTTCAAGCTGGGCATACCGGTCCTTGGTATCTGTTATGGTATGCAAGCCATGGTTCATATCCTGGGAGGCAAAGTTGTCCCCAGTAAAAAAAGGGAATATGGAGCAAGTGAGCTTGAAATCAAAAATCACCAGGACCTTTTTTACCGGCTTCCCGATAAAATTATGGTCTGGATGAGCCATGGAGATGAAGTGGTAAAACTTCCCCAAAATTTTGAAACACTGGCCTCAACGGAGAACTGTCTTTATGCTGCTGTAAGGGAAAAGAAAGGTAAACTTTACGGAGTTCAGTTTCATCCTGAAGTGGCACACACTCCTCAGGGAAAAGAAATTATTCAAAATTTCCTTTTCAGAATTTGCCGATTATCCGGTAGCTGGACCATGAGTTCTTTTATCGACTATACAGTAGAGAAAATCAGGAAAAAAGTAGGAAAAGGCAGGGTAATCTGTGCTCTTTCGGGAGGAGTGGACTCTTCGGTTACGGCGATGCTTGTCCACAGGGCTATTGGAGATAGGTTAACCTGTATCTTTGTTAACAACGGTCTTCTAAGAGAAGGAGAAGTGGAGGATGTGCTTGATACCTTCAGAGATCACTTTCATCTTAATTTAAATTATGTAAATGCAGAAAAGAGGTTTTTGCAGGCACTGAAAGGGGTAAAAGATCCTGAAAGAAAAAGAAAAATCATTGGTGAAAAATTCATAGAAATTTTCACCGAAGAGGCAAGAAGATTGGGAAAAATTGATTTTTTAGCTCAGGGGACCCTGTATCCTGATGTTATTGAATCACGCTCAGCCAAAGGGGGACCATCAGCTACCATAAAATCACACCACAACGTTGGGGGACTTCCTCAAACCATGAAATTGAAGCTCCTGGAGCCTCTACGTGACCTGTTTAAAGATGAAGTAAGAATGGTGGGAAGAGAACTTGGTCTCCCCGAGAGAATTGTAAACCGCCAACCTTTCCCGGGACCAGGGCTTGCAGTGAGAATTGTGGGGGAAATTACCCCTCGCAGATTGCATATTCTTCGTCAGGCTGACCATATTGTTAATGAAGAAATGAGTTCCTACGAGGAAATATCCCGGATATGGCAATCATTCGCTGTGCTTTTGCCAGTTAGGAGTGTAGGGGTTATGGGTGATAAAAGAACGTATGAATACACAATTGTCTTGAGAGCAGTCACCAGTCGGGATGGTATGACTGCTGATTGGGCAAGGCTTCCCTATGGGCTTCTGGACAGAATTTCACGCCGAATTATCAATGAAGTAAAAGGAGTAAATCGAGTGGTTTATGACATAAGTTCCAAACCACCAAGTACTATTGAATGGGAGTAATAGATGTTTAAAGTTAAAATTTACATTACTTTAAAAGAAGGAGTGGCTGACCCTCAGGGAGCAACCATTAAGCATGCTCTTGATTCCCTTGGTTATTCTGGAGTAGAGAGGGTTCGAACTGGAAAATATCTGGAACTAAATTTAAATCTTAAAGATGAAGAAAAACTGAGACATCAAATTGAGGACATGTGTAAAAAAATTCTCGTTAACCCGGTAATTGAAAATTTTGAATATAAAGTTGAGGAGATGCAGTGAAATTCGGGGTAATAGTTTTTCCCGGCTCCAATTGTGACCAGGATTGTTACTGGGTAATAAGGGAGGTTTTGGGTAAAAAGGTTGATTTTGTATGGCATAAAGAAAAAAAAGCTACCGGTTATGATTGTCTAATTTTACCGGGAGGGTTTTCCTACGGTGATTATCTTCGTCCTGGAGCTATTGCCAGATTCAGTCCCATCATGCAGGAAGTTATAAGATTTGCTCAAAAAGGAGGACTTGTTATAGGGATATGTAATGGTTTTCAGATTTTGCTGGAAGCGGGCCTTCTTCCAGGGGCTATGAAAAAAAACAGAAATCTCCTGTTTGTATGCCGGTATGTCTATGTAAAAGTTGAAAATACAGAAACTCCCTTCACCCGGATGTGCAGAAAAGGCCAGGTCCTTCGGATTCCAGTTGCTCACTTTGATGGAAACTATTATGTGGATCCAGAGAGTCTCCGTCAGTTAAAGGCTAACAATCAAATAGTATTTAGATATTGTAACAAGGAGGGTAAAATTACCGATGAGGACAATCCTAATGGTTCTATTGAGGCAATTGCTGGAATATGCAATAAAGAGAGAAATATTCTTGGCATGATGCCCCATCCTGAGCGCTGTGCAGAACCAATTCTTGGTTCAGAAGACGGAAGACTTATTTTTGAATCTATAGTCAGATTTTGCGAGAGTAAAAAATGAAAGAGCCAAAAAAAAGAGATTTAGAACTGATAAAAGCTCATGGATTAACAGAAGAAGAATACCAGAGAATAAAAAAAATACTTGGCAGACAGCCCAATCTTACTGAACTGGGTATTTTCTCTGTCATGTGGAGCGAACATTGCAGTTATAAAAGTTCAAAACCCATCCTCAAAAAATTCCCCACTTCAGGCCCCAAAATTTTAGTGAAAGCAGGAGAGGAAAATGCGGGAGTGGTTGATATAGGAGAAGATCTTGCCGTAGTTTTTAAAATGGAATCCCACAATCATCCATCTGCTGTGGAGCCCTTTCAGGGTGCAGCTACAGGAGTGGGAGGAATAATACGGGATATTTTTACCATGGGGGCCCGTCCTGTTGCCCTCCTTGATTCTCTTCGTTTTGGTTCCCTGAGTAACCCCAGGTCCTGTTATCTTTTGAGAGGAGTGGTTGGGGGAATAGCTTTCTATGGTAATTGTATTGGCATTCCTACCATGGGTGGAGAAACCTTTTTTGATGAATCTTACCGGGGAAATCCACTGGTTAATGTCTTATGTGTTGGTATTGTCAAAAAGGAGGAAATTGTTAAAGCTCGGGCACAAGGTGAGGGAAATACCATTTTTTATGTGGGTGCTTCGACCGGAAGAGATGGCCTGGGAGGCGCAAGTTTCGCATCCAGGGAGCTTACTGACAGATCTCACGAAGATAGGCCTGCTGTACAAATAGGGGACCCTTTCATGGAAAAACTCCTGCTTGAGGCAACCCTGGAACTTGTGAAAAGCAAAATAGTGGTAGGAATGCAGGATATGGGAGCAGCGGGTTTGACCTCTTCCACTGCAGAGACCGCATCTCGAGGGGGTTCTGGAGTAGAAATAGATATATCTCGTGTCCCAAGAAGAGAGGAAGGAATGAGTCCCTATGAGGTAATGCTTTCAGAATCTCAGGAGAGGATGCTTATTATAATAAAAAAAGGGGAGGAAGAAAAAGCAAGGAAAATATTTGAAAAATGGGATTTGCATGCTGTTCCTATAGGAAAGGTTACTGGAGACGGCATTTTCAGAGTTAAAGATAAAGAAAAAATTGTGGCAGAGATTCCTGTTAAAGCTTTGACCCACGAAGCGCCTGTTTACAAACGAGAAAAAAAAGAGCCGGGATATATCAGAGAAGTTACCGGTTTTGATTCATCCTCTTTGCCCCTTCCCGGGGATTTGAATGATACCTTCTTAGAACTTTTAAGCTCTCCAAATATAGCGAGTAAAGCCTGGATATGGCAACAATATGACCATATGGTAAGAATAAATACCATTCTTCTCCCTGGCTCAGATAGTGCTGTCATCAGGATAAAGGGAACAAAAAAAGCTCTGGCACTAAGTTGTGATGGAAATGGGCGTTACTGCTACCTTGACCCCTACGAGGGAGGAAAAACTGCTGTGGCTGAAGCTGCACGAAATGTGGTCTGCGTGGGAGCAAAACCTCTTGCTATCACTAATTGTCTTAATTTTGGGACCCCTACCAATCCAGAGATTTTCTGGCAATTTGTCAGATGTGTGGAGGGAATGACCGAGGCCTGCAGATTTCTTGAAACCCCGGTAACCGGTGGAAATGTTAGTTTTTACAATGAAAATCCAGAAGGTGCGGTGAACCCAACTCCTGTGGTGGGTATGCTGGGATTGATTGAAAACACGGATTATCTTTGCACTCCCTGGTTTAAAACCGACGGTGACCTGATTATTTTACTGGGGGAGCCAGATCAAAAGTTCGGTGGAAGTGAATATCTTTACTGGATACACCATCTGAAGAAAGGAAAACCCCCCGCAGTGGATCTTGCTAAAGAAAAAGCTGTGCAGGAAGTATGTCTCAGGTTAATAAGGGAAGGGGTAATCAACTCCGCTCACGACTTATCTGAGGGAGGACTGGCCATTTCTCTTTTTGAGTGCTGTGTATTAAATAAAGAAGAACCAAAAGGTGTGATAATAAACATAGACGATGAGAAAAGAGAAGATCTCTTACTTTTTGGAGAAACTCAATCCTGCATCCTGGTATCCTGCCCCCGGGAAAAATTATCCTGGCTGGCAAAAATAACAGAAAAAGAAAAGGTCAGCTTTAGGGTTCTGGGGGAGGTTAAGGGGCAAAAGTTCATTATCAGGGTAAAAGGTAAGAAGATCATCTCCCAGAATCTGGACAGATGTTTCAACATCTGGGAAACCGCCTTTTCCAAATATTTCGCTTAGAATTATTCTGCACCTCAGTCCAGATTTACCTGTAATTAATTCTCACCGAGAGCTCTTGAAAACGGTCATGACCACAACGAACACTCCTAAAAGATATACAACACAGGTGGCAAGACCGGCGGTAATTCCCGCTCCTGGAATGTCAGAGAGTCTGCCAATAACGTTGGGAGAAATTATTCCTCCAATACCAACAGATGCTGCCATACTGCCACTTATAACTCCTAAATAATGAGGAAACCTTTCCCCTCCTACAGAAAAAATAGTGGCAAACATCCCCGAGAGAAATCCTCCACAGACAAAAATGAGGACACTGGCCAACTGGGGACTTTTTGCAAACAAAAATAAACTTATACTGATCATTCCTCCCACAGAGGATACAGCAAGGGCAAATCTGGATGAGGTCTTTTCTACCCACCATCCATAAATAGATCTTCCAATAAGCATCGCTATCCAGAAATAGGTGAGAAAAACACCTGATTGAAACTGTGACAATTTAAAACCAGGATGAGTCCTGACATATTCGACCATCCAGGCTACAAGACCTGTTTCTGTAGCTACATAGAAAACAATGGATAAATTTAACAGCAGAAATACCCTGTTTTTGGCAAGAGCTAAAAGCGTTTTAAATTCCATTTTCTCGTCACTGCGAAAAGGAGGACAACTCTGAAAAAATAGTCCTATTAGAAGAAAAAAGGATATTGCAGCATTGAGATAAAAAATCATCTGCCAGCCTGAAATCAAAATGAGCCACCCTGCCATAAGAGGAGAGATTATTGCTCCTAAGGCAAAGAAAGCGTGAGCCAGATTTAGATAAAAAGAGCTTTTTTCTGGATGGAGATGCATGAGAAGAGCATTGGTTAAGCCCTCAATAATTCCTCCACCTGCACCGATCAAAAAATTAAAGAGAAGAAAAAAATAAAAAGAAAAATGTTCACTCAGTCCGATCTCGGGAAGATAGCCAAAAGCAATATTTCCCACCAGTGAAAAGAGAAGACCAAAAACCAGAACCTGTTTTTTACCAAAAAGCTCCGAAAGGTAGCCACTAACAAGTGCTGCAAAAATAAATCCTATACTTCCTGCTGAAAGAAGATCTCCCTTCTGACTTCCACTCCAACCATAGTGAAGACCAATATCGTAAATAGTCCGTGGAAGAGACATGTAATTAAAAGCCACCAGAACAAAAACCATAAAACAGAGAAAGGTGAGAATTCTTTTGTTCATTTTTACCTTACGATTTTGAAAAAGAATGCGGTTTTTCGTGGAAAAAGATTTCTATAGTTCTTTCCTGGAGGTTCTTGCTAATTCTTTTACCTTCCTTTGCCAGGTTTCAATCATTACCTTTACATTATTCCATGTCCTGGAGGAATTATCGGTGACACTGTCCACCGGAGAAAGAATAAAACCTCGAGGTCCAAGAATAGAAATAGCTTCCTCAACTGCCTCTTTTACTTCTTTTTCCTCGCCTCTTTCAACAGTTAAAAATCCATTTACTCCTCCCCAGAGACAGACCTTCCCATCCAATTTATCCTTAATAATTCTAAGATCCGTTCCTTTCCCCTCCAGAGGATCAATTCCAATGAGCACATCAATACCTAACTTTAGAAAATCATCTAATAAGGGCATCACTCCACTTGTCATTATATAGCCAAATTTTGCCCCTGCTTGATGCACGAGTTTTATTTCTTCTTTAAGAACAGGAAAGAAAAATTTGCGAAAAAGAAAAGGAGACCAGAGATCCGTGCTTTCATACCAGGCACGCCTGATGAGAAGATCTACTCCTTCTTCAAGGTAAACCTGCATTCTTTTCATGTTCCACTCAGAAATTATCTGAAGAAGCTCCATTATAGTTTCTGGCTCTTCCATGGCAAGCAAAATTGCATTTTCCACTCCACAAAGCCAGAAAAGGGCATCCGCTCCCATAGTACCACCGTCTCTATCTATTCCCTTTTCTGAGGCAAAAGAAAATCTCCATCCACCTGAAACCAGGAGACCTTTTTGACTGGCAAAATCTTTAAGAACTTTTGCCTGTTGACGAAAGAGCGAAATATCTTCTTTTGTTGGGGGATTAAAAAGATATCGCAGTGGCTCGAGATCGCTTTTTCCTTCTACGAGAAACTTCTTGCAACGAGGTGTAAGATAATCATTAAACAGAGGAACACGGTCACCATAAGGCCAGTCTTCTGTTTTTCTTACCACACAGGTAAGCTTTCCAGCGGGTGTTTGATATTCTTTATGGAGAAGGTCTCCACTTTCTGTTTTTTCTTTCCACTCTTTTACCTTCACCTCTGAATGGAAACGAAAGGGGAGCTCGGGTAGCTCAACTTTCGCATCCAGACCCAATTTTAACTGTTTTTCTACAAACTCAAACTGATCCTTACATTTTTCTTCGAGGGCACTAAAAATCATAAAAGAGCAAGGGATGTAATCTATCTGTTTATTTTCCAGTACCGCAAGCATCTTCTCTCTGGAAGTTGTGGCAATATTCATTTTACTCATTCCTCACACAATCATTTTTCCAATATTATAACAGAATTTCTATCAAAAGTTAATAACAGTGATAATTTTCCTGGTCTTCTTGACCAATCCTGAAAAGATTATAAAGTATTAAAGACATTTTCTTCTTATTGAATTTTTCTTATTGGAGGGTAAAATGAGCCCAAATATAGTCACAATTGGGGAGCTTCTGGTAGAAATTATGAGAGAGAAAATAGACGAACCTCTTAATAGGCCCGGAACTTTTGTGGGTCCTTTTCCCAGTGGGGCACCAGCTATTTTTGCCGATGCCGTGGCAAGACTCGGAGAAAAAAGTGGTATTATTGGAACAGTGGGTCATGATGATTTTGGCAGGTTAATTCTTGATAGACTGGAAAAAGATGGGGTGGATACAGGTTGTGTCAGGATGCTTAAGGGGTTCACTACAGGAGTTGCTTTTGTTGCTTACTTCGCTGATGGGTCTCGTAAATTCATCTATCATCTTCCCCGGGCCGCTTCAGGAAAAATAAACCTTGACCAATTTAACCGGGATTACTTCTCAGATGTTAAATACCTGCACATAATGGGTTCAAGTCTTTCCATAAATAAAGAGTGTCAAAAAGTCTGCGAACAAGCAATAGAAATGGCAAGAGACCTGGGTGGAAAGATAAGTTTTGACCCTAATCTCAGACCAGAGCTTTTAAGTATTGAAGAGATAAGGAAAATTTGCCAGCCTGTTCTTGCGGTAAGTGAAGTGATAATGCCAAGTGGAGAGGAAGCTGTTATGCTGACCGGGATAAAGGATGTTTTCTCTGCCTGTGAAGAACTTTTAAAATACGGTCCCCGTATTGTGGCCCTAAAACAGGGGAAAAAAGGCTCCACTGTTTTTACTCTTGATGGTAGGATAGAGGCGCCCTCTTTTGAGGTGAAAGAAGTAGATCCGACAGGAGCAGGAGATTGCTTTGACGCCGGGTTTCTGGTAGGCCTTCTAAAAGGATGGGAACTATCCCGGGTGGCAAAATTTGCCAATGCTGTGGGAGCCTTAAGTGTCACTAAAAAAGGACCCATGGAGGGAGCACCCACTCTGGAAGAGGTATCAAAACTCATGCAGGAGAGTGAGCAATAGATTTAGCCTGAGGTAATAGAGGTTAATTTTTCAAGTTCCTCTCTCACCTTTTCCAGGTCTTTTAAAAATTCCTCCTTCCAGAATGGTTTATAGATACAGGCTGCTGGATGGTATGTGGGAATTAAGATTCCCTGTTCCACTTTAAAGGTTTTCCCATGTAAACGGGTTATCCCCTGGCTGGTATTTAAAAGGGTCTGGGTGGAGAACTTCCCAAGAGTGCAGATGATACGAGGTTTTATAATCTCAATCTGCTGTTTCAGATAAGGGAAACAGGCACTGATTTCCTCGGGTTTTGGATCTCTGTTTCCTGGAGGTCTACACTTGAGGATATTAGCAATGTACATCTTATCTTGCGGAATATTTACCTTTTCCAGACATTCTTCGAGAAGCTTCCCGGCAGCTCCTACAAAAGGCTTTCCCTGTAAGTCTTCTTCCTTACCCGGAGCTTCCCCTATAAACATTAAAGGAGCCTGTGGATTCCCTCTTCCAAAAACAAGATTTGTCCTCGAGCGCCAGAGCGGACACGCCTGACAATTTTTGGTTTTATGGTAAAGCTTTTCAAGTGACAAAGAGGGAGATTTTTCCATTTTCTGTTCCAAATATCTGCGAAAATCCCTTACTATATCAAGATAGGCCAGATAAATTTCTCTCATCGTTAATTTAAGGCTAAGAGGTTACAAAAGGGGCTTCACCGGTTCTCCAGGGAGTAGATTTCTACGGTAGATCTGATAGCTAATTTTCTTCTCTTCCCCTGGTTCAAGATCGATTTCAAATCTTATATGATGAGCGTCTTCTTTTACGTATCCGGCTGGTTCAGAATTTATCATTTCCCAGCTATCAGGAATGTATTCCCGAACTACTATCCTTACCTTTTCTTTTTTTCTGTTTTTTAAATATATTTCATATTTTTCCCGGGTATCGTAAACCTCCAGATGTCCGGTATCGTCCCTTCTCAAATTAATGCGTGAAAATTCAACCATTTTCCTCTCCACCCTTATATCCCGGACAGTTCCAACTACTATTTCTATTCTTTCTCCGGGGTTTACGATCCCGATTTCATCTTCACCCAAAAAAGTCAATCTCTCTGGTTCTCTCTGATAAACCCTGATTTTCCCGGGTGACAGGATATTCTGACTTTCATTAATAAATCTGTATTTAAAAATAACCCGGTTACCGTAATTTTCCCTATCTACAAGGTAGGCCTTTTGCAAAGAAAAAGAAAGACCGTCAAAGAGTGGTAACTTCTTTTTTTGTCCCGAATCAAGATCAATGTTCCACCTGCCCTGTTTTTCTCCAATCAGGGTAACTCCTCGAAAATTAGCTCCTGTTTGGTTATCGAGTAAAAGAGAGCCTCTTAATAAAATTAAATCTCCCTCTTTATCTATTTCACCGATGTAAGAATAGCTTCTAACCAAACCTTCCACCAGGTAAGAAATCTCTGTGAGTCTCTTTCCCTCTACCTGAGAATAGAATATCCAGCTACAACTGAAAGGGTCTTTAAGAGAAACTGAACTGCGGATAAATCTTATTTTTTCCGGAGTTTCAACAAAATTTATAGAAAAACAATCAGGAATAACTCTCATTCCAGGGTACTTCAAATAGACCTCATTTATTCCTTCTTTTAGATCTAAATATCTTGTTTCGGTTATTAGAGCTTTCTGATTTTCCAGTAACTTTATATTTATCTGTTCGGGCGAAGTTAAAAGGCTAACCCCACCGTAACCAAAATTAGGAAAAACAAAATTCAGCAAAAGAATAAACCAGAAGGTTAATCCAGAAAATTTAAAACATGGCTTCACTTTATTACCTCAGCCTTACTATTTTTCTTATCTGGTAAATAACTTCTCCCTCGCCTCTTTCAGGTAGAGTTAACCTGAACTCAAGAGCATTTGCTTCCCTCCGATGCAAAGGAACCGTTGAGGTGATAAATTCCCATTCTCCAGGTATCTGTTCTCTAATTTCAATTTTGACTTCCTGATTCGAGAAATTTGTAATTTTTAGAGTATACTCTTCTCTTTCGAAATACTGAACTAAATCGTTTCTCTTGCTAAACTGTGGGTCCTCACGGGTAAAGGAGGTCTTTTTTCTGGTCAGCTTTAATCTGCTTTCTTTTCCCAAACTCAATTTGATATCTTCATCAGGAGGTATAAAATCTATACTGGCTTCACCCAGATATTCTTCTTTTTTCCCATTGATACATAACCATCCTCGCACAACACCCGGTGGTAAAGAGAACTTTTGCGTATTTTTAAATTTACACAAGATTACAGGAAATAAACCGTTTTGCGAGCTATTGAATCGATATGTCACCAGAAGCAGGATATTCTCTACTCTAAATAGTGAAAAGGTGGACTCCTGACCGGTTCTAAGATCATTTTCACCTTCAATTTGATAGAGGTAATACTCAGACACAGCCTCTTTGCTGATAGGAGGGGGCAAAGCCTCGGCTTCTATCTTTGTTCTCATTCTAAGTGCCGCTTTCAGGGGTTTTTCCTTTTTCCGTCCCAGTAAATGCGGTTCACCGGTGATAAGCATAATCCTGGATTTTAAGAAGTCCCTACCGCTTTGATTTTTTATCCTGACCCAGCCCTGAAATTTTAAAACCCGGCTTCTTTGCTCATTAATCGCGAGATCATAATCTGCCTGCCAGGAAATTCCCCGGGTAAAATAGGAAACTTCAATTAATTCTCTTACAGGTTCTTCTGCCTGGATTTTCCAGAGTAAAAGTTTTTCTCCACGGACAGGTAAAATTATTTCCTCAAGATTAACTCTGTCAGGATGCAGGAGGAATTTTAGTTCAACTGAGGAGAGATCAATCAGGGTCCCAGACCAATCAAACTGCAAGGTATTTACCCCTTCTTTTAAATTAATCAAGTAGCGTTCTTGAACTAAAGTAAAATCTCCCCTCTCGTAAATGGTGAGAACAGTAGAATAGGGCTCAGGAAGAGTAGATACATTGATAGAAGTAAATCCTGGAAGAGAGCTTGCATGTATCCAAATAAGTCCCCCACAAAGAAACATTGTCATCCACTTGTGCACTTTTCCTCCTCAGCTTTATTCTATTCCATTGCGAGTTATAAGTCAACTTTTCTATGCTGAAATTGGGGCACTTTTGCTTTTCGACAAAGGTAGCTTAGTGCTTTTAAAATTTAATTGACAAAAATCCAAATTTACTTGACGAATGGCAATTTTTTGGCAAACTATTAGGAAAAAATTTTATCCAGATTAAAGAGGTGACCTATGGGAAAGATTGATGTTGCTTGTGTAGGAATTCTTGTAACTGACATACTTTCTGATATCCTCCCCAAGCTCCCTGATCCAGGTGAGCTAATATCAGTTAAAGAAATATACCTTGCAACAGGAGGATGTGCCAGTAATACAGCTGTGTCTTTAAGTAAGATCGGGCTAAAGGCAGGGGTCATAGGCAAAGTTGGCAATGATATCTTTGGGGATTTTGTGATTAACTATCTTAAAGAAAACGGAGTGGATATATCCACTGTGTCACGCTCTAAAGAGAAGGCCACTTCTAAGACTATAATCCTTTTAACCGCTGATGAAGATAGAAGATTTATACATAATTTTGGAGCTAACGCAGACTTTGGACTGGATGATATTGATCTCAATTACGTCTGCCAGGCAAAAGCCCTCTATGTTGGAGGATACCTTGTACTTCCCCGGCTTAATCAAGCCTCTTTAATCAAGCTGTTTAAGCTGGCCAAAGAAAAAAATATTTCAACTTTTCTCGATGTCGTGGTTCCCGGGCCAGATCCTGACTTAATAAACCAGTGCAAGGAGGCCTTTTCTTACACAGACTATTTTCTGCCCAATCAGGATGAGGCACGAATTTTAACCGGCAAAGAAGACCCTGAGTCTCAGGCAGAGGTGTTCTTAAAATACAATCCCGAAATGGTTGTAGTTATAACCATGGGTCGAGAAGGAGCGCTCATTAGAACTAAGGATAAAGTCATTCGTTCCAAGGTATATAAAGTGGACATTGTTGATCCTTCTGGTGGAGGCGATGCTTTTGATGCCGGTTTTATATTTGGAATACTTCAAGGGTGGAATCTGGAGAAAACTTTGCAATTTGCAAGTGCCATGGGAGCATCTGCGGTTACAGCCATAGGTTGTACTACCGGTGTTTTTACCAAAGATGAGGCTTTAAAGTTTATCCAGGAAAACAAACTGGAAATGAAGACAAGGGAGCTATCTTAAGAGAAGCGAAGAGTTTCTTTGTTTTTTATTTATAGCCAGTTGAACGGCTAATTTTATAGCTTCGATTAAGCTGTCAGGGCTTGCCTTTCCTTCCCAGGCTATATCATGGGCTACTCCGTGATCAACGGAGGTCCTGATAATGGGAAGCCCAAGAGTAACATTTACTCCTCTAACTGATAGAGTGCCAGATTTTTCTGACTTAAAGAACAGGAACTTAAAGGGTATATGCCCCTGATCGTGATACATGGCAACAGCAACATCATAACTGCCATTTTTTAACTTTACAAAAATTGTATCTGGAGGAAAAGGTCCCTCAACATTTATACCTTCTCTTTTTGCTTGCTTTACTGCTGGATCTATCTCCTTTATCTCCTCATCTCCAAAAAGACCTTCTTCACCCGCATGAGGATTAAGTCCCGAAACCGCAATTTTGGGGTTCTTCAGACCAAGATCCAGCATGGTATCATGCGTAAGTCTTAAGACTTTTAAAATTTTTTCCTTTGTTATAAAAAAGGGCACCTCCCGTAAAGCGACATGAAAGGTAACGTGGATTATTCTAAATTCACCTGCAACAAGCATCATAGCCCAGTCTTTTACCCCACATTGCCGGGCAAATATCTCGGTATGACCTGGATAGGGACAACCAGCCATACTAATAGCCTTTTTATGAATGGGACAGGTTACAGTAGCCTCAATTCGTTTCGTCAGGGCAAGTTCAATGACCTTATTGATATATTCAAGAGCAGCTTTTCCAGCTGACCTTGTTGCTCTTTTGCAGGTTAAATCTTGTAAATCAGCATTTCTAAGATCCAGAACATCTACATTTCCACAGGTAAATTTAGCATGTTCAATCTCTTTACACAAGTTAATATTAAGATTTAATCCAGTTAGCCTGCAGGCTTTCTCTATTACCCTGGCATCTCCCACCACCAAGGGTCTGCAAATTTCATAAATCTCATACCGACTTAAAGCCTCTGCAATTATCTCAGGGCCAACTCCGGTGGGATCGCCCATGCTGATACCAACTACAGGTCTTCTTTGCATCACCACTCCTCCCTGTAAAGAACACTTTAAATTAAAGTTCAGGCAGAACAACCACTTTCATGGCTTCTCTGCTTTCGGCAAGTTTAAGAGCTTCTTCGAATCTACCCAGAGGGAAGCGATGAGTAATTAACTCTTTTACTTTGACTTTTCCACTGGAAATTAAATCTAAGGCAAGTTCGTTATGGTAAGGTGCAGACCCATGGGTTCCAACCACATAAAATTCACCATAGTGGACAAGATTAGAATCAAAATTTATGAAAGGTTTATCCTTGGGAAGTCCACCAAAGAAATTAACAATACCCCGGGGAGCAACTATTTTTAGAGAATCTTCCTGGGCCTTAGGACTGGGACAGGCAACTATTATTTTATCAGCACCTCTTTGATTTGTTTCCTCCTTTATCCTGGCTACAACGTCTTCGGTTGAAGGATTAATCACCACATCTGGTCTGACCCGTTCTATAGCAAAATCAATTCTGGATTGGACAAGTTCAATTAAGATAATCTTTGTTGCACCATTAGCCCGGGCAAGTTGAATATGCATACACCCTAAAGGTCCTGCTCCAATAACCACCACCGTATCTCCCAGATGAATGCGAGAAAGTTCCTGCCCGTTAATGGCACAGGCTAAAGGCTCAGCAAGGGCTGCCTCTTCAAAAGAAAGATTTGGAGGCAAAGGATTTACACACCCATTTCTTACAGCATTTTCAGGAACAAGCATATATTCGGCAAATCCACCATTATAGTGATAACCTATGGCTTGCAGATTTAAACACATGCTCTGCATTCCCCGACGACAGTAATAGCAACTTCCACAAGGAATAGCTGGGGCAACAGCTACTTTCTGCCCGACATGGTAGTTTTTTACCTTACTTCCTACCTCAACTATTTCTCCTGAGAGTTCATGGCCGGGAACACGAGGAAATCTTAAATGTTTGTGTCCATGATGAAAAAGTCGTATATCAGTGCCACATATCGTGCAGGCTTTAACTTTAATGACAATTTCATATTCAGAAGGAGAAGGTACAGGTATATCTTTTATTTCCAGACTTTCTATATCGTTAAGTACAGCTGCTTTCATCTTTTTATTAACCTCCTCATATAAATCCTCTCCAAATGTGCTCTTTGATAATTTGACCGAGTTTTCCTTCAGGGTTTATATGACAGATATATCTTAAAACTACATTGACTCCTCTCTGTTTTCTCATCTGTGTAAGTTTCACCGCTTCCTCATCTTGTGGATAATCAAAAAAAATAGCCGCTGCTATTCCTCTGCATACATTATAGGGAGTAATGCCAAAACTCTCCACTAACCTGGCCGCACCAACAAGTCTGTCTCTGGAACCAAGTTTTCGAATAGGGTCTCTACCCACCCTCACCACAGTATCTCCCAGGGCCTTATTGTTAAATCTATGAAGTAAATCCTGTATTAGATTTTTCTGCTCCTCCCACTCAAAATTATGTTTTTCCACGAGAGCCTGCGCTGTCTCCATCAAAGCCGCTTCCACCACTTCTCTTATCTTCCTATCCTGAATCGCCTCCCATATGTAACGGTAACTTTTCTGGTAACCAAGATAAGCACAGATGGCATGTCCCGTATTGTGAGTGAATAACTTCTGTTCTTCATAGGCAACTATATTTTCACAGGGTATCATTCCTTTAATTTTGGGAATTTCACCCTTAAAGCCTTTTTTGTCCACCGGTAGAAGACTGTATTCTTCGGCCATAATAAAAGAAGGATCCTTTTTTCTAATCTCTTCAGGCAAAACCGGGACCATCCTGCTAATTACGGTTTCGACCAGTCCAAGATGACTTTTAAGATAATCCGTATAACGGGAATTAACTTTTTCCCTTAAATATCCAAAAAAGACCTTGCTGGCTTCAGGCATATTTTCACATATGATTATGTTAACAGGCTCAATTAGACCTTTTTCGGCTCTTCTCATCATTCCTTCTGCCACCAGATCAGCTACAGAAGGAAGGTTCCTCGCCCCCACTGCGGTGGCTATCAAATTAGAAGAGACAATTTCCCGGACTACCTCCTCCCTCTCCCGAGCATTGATTGCCCTGATATTCCTTATAGTTAAATCTCGCGGATTGTCCCCTACTATCCTTAAGTGATAGGAACCCTTTCTGTTTAATGCATCAATAAGCTCAGGAACCACGTCTATAAAAACTATTTCATAACCCGACTCGTAGAAAAGCTGACCTAAAAAACCCCTTCCGATATTTCCGGCACCAAATTGAACAACTCTCTTCATGATATTTTTAACCTGAGACCCCCAGGGGTTGAACTTTTGCCGGGGAGTTTTTACTCCAAATTCGCGTCCCACAAAATTATCATTGTCCAAAAAGTTGGCGAGCTACGTCAATTTCAATTTTATCTTTCATTGCAGCAAACAGAGCAGAAAGGGTACAGTTTATTTCCATATTCCTCTTTCTCACAACAAAACCTCTCTCTTTTTCATCAAGCTGAGGTAAAAACCTGAGTTTTACCTTCTTTTCGGGGAGAGATCTTTCCAGTTCCCTTATAAACTCTTTGTCAATCATTTTTTCATCGTGAGGAGAAATAAGTATCACATCTTCTTCCTCTGGAGAGAGATTGTTCAGGAGAGCCTCTTTCATCAGGGAAAGATACTCCCTTTTATCCAGATTCTGAAATCTCTTAAAGGCCTCCTCAAACATCTCATCTATTAATTTTCTTTTTAACTTTAAAGTATCTTTATTCTCCTCTATTCTTGTCTGAATCAGTTTTCTTTTCATCTGATCTTCAAGGTTTTTTTTCCCTCTGAAAAGGAGTTTTTCTTTATTCTGCCCGGCTTTCTCCTTAGCCTCGGTTAGAATCTTTTTTGTTTCCTCTTCCGTCTGCCTTTTTATCTTTTCCAGTTCCTCATTTACTTTTATGTCTATACTTTTTATTATCTCATCCAGACCCATGTTTTTACCCTTTCTACTTATTTTGACCTATCTAAATCTGGATACCATTTATCAGGAAAATAGTGATAAGAAGCCCCAGCACAGCATAGAATTCGACGAAAACGGCTAAAACCATAGCTTTCATGGAATCGGCTGGTCTTTTAACCGTAAGTCCAACTCCCGATGCACAAACCTTTCCTTGATGAATAGCTGAAATAAAACCAAGAACAGCAATAGGTAAGGCGGCAAATAAAAGATTAAGTCCCTGAGCTACAGTTAGAGAAGGCAAAGTTCCAGTTAGAAGATTTATTTTTATAATTAAAAGAAAGGCAGCAATAAAACCGTATATTCCCTGTGTCCCTGGCAAAGCTGTAAGAATAAGATATCTACCAAAATTCTCTGGATCTTCGGTCATAGCCCCGGTAGAAGCCTGTCCAGCATAACCTATACCTATACTTGAACCAATACCTGCTAAACCTACCGCCAATCCAGCTCCTAACAAAGCTAAGGCAAATCCGAGTGTCATCTAATCCTCCTTATTTTGATGTTTAACTTAGCTTTTGATATATTGAGGAACTTCTTTCCCGGGAGAAGTGCTTTTTTCAAGATTCTTTTTCAAAATGGCTTTTAACTCTTTTATTTTGTCTCTGTATTTTGCTGCTGACTCAAAATCTAAATCTTCAGCCACCTTTTTCATCTTTCGCTCTAAAACCCTGATCATGCCCGGAATTTCCTCAATGGATGGAGTATATTTGATTTCTCTCTCATGAAGAGCCAGTTTTTCGTATTTTTCACTGGTATAAGTTTCAATGTCAGCAAGAATTGACTTTTGAATAGTTTGTGGCGTTATATTGTGTTTTTTATTATACTCAATTTGAATCCTTCTTCTTCTTTCGGTTTCTTCTATAGCCCTTTTCATGGAAGATGTTATCTGATTGGCATAAAGGATAACTTCCCCATCCACATTCCGGGCAGCTCTTCCTGCAGTTTGAATTATAGAAGTCTCCGAACGGAGAAAACCTTCTTTGTCTGCATCCAGAATAGCCACCAGGGAAACTTCGGGAAGATCAAGTCCTTCTCTTAGAAGATTTATTCCTACCAGAACATCGAACTCTCCTTCTCTCAGCTCTCTTAAAATTTTAGATCTTTCTATGGTTTCAATCTCTGAATGCAAATATCTCACTCTGACCCCCAAATCATCAAGGTACTCCGTTAAATCTTCAGCCATTCTTTTAGTCAGAGTTGTCACCAGGGTCCTTTGTCCTTTTGCTACTCGCTTTTTAATTTCTCCCAAAAGGTCATCAATTGGGTTGGTTCCGGGCTTCACTCTTATTTTAGGATCCACAAGACCGGTGGGGCGAATTATCTGTTCCACAACTTGAGAACTTCTGCTTAACTCGTATTGTGAAGGAGTGGCTGAGACATATATTACCTGACTGATCAGGCTCTCAAATTCGGAGAATTTTAAAGGTCGATTGTCATATGCTGAAGGTAAGCGAAAACCGTATTTTACCAGATTATCTTTGCGGGACCTGTCACCATTGTACATCGCCTGCAATTGAGGGATAGTTTGATGAGATTCATCTATAAACATAAGATAGTCTTCAGGAAAGTAGTCAATCAGACAGGCAGGACGTTCTCCGGGAGCTCTCCCATCAAAATAACGGGAATAGTTCTCTATACCTGTGCAGTAACCCACTTCCCTTATCATTTCCAGATCATACCTGGTCCTCATCTCCAGCCTCTCTGCTTCTAAAAGTTTACCCTGACTTTTAAGTTCTCTTAATCTCTGTTTTAGTTCTTTTTCAATAGCATCAAGAGCATAAGCTATTCTATCCGGAGGAGCAAGATAATGGGTAGCAGGATAAATGTATATCTCATCAACTTTCTCTTTGGTTTTTCCACTCACTGGATCAAAAAGAGAGATAGCCTCCACTTCATCTCCCCACAGTTCAATCCTTATGGCTTCCTCCTCATAGGCAGGGAATACCTCAACAACATCTCCCCTCACCCTGAACTTTCCACGAGAAAAATCAACATCATTACGCTCATACTGTATCTCTACCAGTTTTCTGAGGATCTTGCGTCTTGGTATCTCCTCCCCAACCCGGAGATGTAAAAGCATTCTCTTGTAATCCCTGGGATTTCCCAATCCATAGATACAGCTTACACTGGCTACTACAATTGTATCTCTTCGCTCAAGAAGACTTCTGGTAGCTGAATGCCTCAGCATATCAATTTTCTCATTTATGGAAGCATCTTTTTCAATATAGGTGTCTGTTTGAGGGATGTAAGCTTCAGGTTGATAGTAATCATAATAGGAAACGAAGTACTCTACACGATTTTTGGGAAATAAGGAGGAAAATTCACTGAAAAGCTGGGCAGCTAAGGTCTTATTATGAGAAATAATCAGGGTTGGCTTCTGTACATTTTGAATAACATTGGCCATGGTAAAGGTTTTTCCACTCCCGGTAACACCCACCAGAGTTTGCTCTCTATAACCTTTAAGAATGCCTTCTGTTAACTTTTTTATAGCTTTAGGCTGGTCTCCCCTGGGTTTGAGGTGAGTTATAAGTTCAAACTTGCCATTAGTTTTCATTTCTCAAAAATCTCTTTGTATTCAGGAACAACATCTCGAGTAAAAAGTTTTATCCCTTCCTCAGTTTTAGGATGTTGCATCATTTCTTCAATAACAGAAAAGGGAATTGTGGCTATATGAGTCCCCACTTGAGCTACTTCTCGTACCTGCCGGGCATTTCGCATGCTGGATGCGATTATCTCCGTTTTTATTCCGTAGTTATGATAGATATGAACTATTTCAGCCACAAGTTCTACTCCACTTGATATACCGTTGTCTTTACCCAGATTGGCCCACTTTTTCACTTCTTCTTGCTGGTAGATCCTGTCCACCTCCTCTTCCTCGTTTATCCAATCTTCAAGACTCTCTTCCAGAGCCTGATACCGTATCTCTTCCATCAATTCATAGTCAAAATAATCACCTTTGCTAAAATTAATCCCTAAATTTTTACGAATGTAATCATCCACCCTGCCTGCAAAAGGACTGGCATATTTTGCACCTGCTTTGGCAGCAAGAAGAGCCTGCTCCGGAGTCATTATTAAAGTGCAATTCACCGGGATTCCGTCCTGGCTTAACTTTTTTATAGCCTTCAGTCCCTCATAGTTTGTATGAGAACAACCCTGTGTAAAGGTATTTATTGGAATCTTTATTACTACGTTCCCAGCTATCGGGTTAAATTTTTCGTAAAGTATGTGAGCTTCTTTTATCATTTTTTCCCAGGTCAAACTTATAACTTCCAGACTTACAGGACGACTTTCCCCGGCAGTTCTGCATATTTCCTTAATGTACGCTGCCATATCTATTTTTTCTCCTCGCTCCTTTAATGTATCAACTGCTCTTTTTATAAGAGAGGGATTGGTGGTCACTCCATCTACAATTCCCCAACTACAAGCCTCCTTAATCTCATCAAGCTTAGCCGTATCAACAAATATTTTCATTTTTCTGTCCTTTAATTTTTGTAATTTTCCTTGGGTTTAAGTATATTTCATTTATTGGGGCTCGTCAAGATAACTTCCCGGTATTTTTCTCCACAGGCTCTACCCTGTTCAAAAGCTTTAAGATTGTCATCTAAACTCTTTGCTGGAACCCTTCTTTCTATCACTTTTTTCCAGGCAGAAGGAGAAAAGGGAAGGAAGCAGGATAAAACACCAAGCAAAACCACATTCATTGTTTTTAAATTGCCTACCTTGCTTGCTATCTGTAAAGCGTTAACCTTTATAATCCGGGAAGTTCTTTTTTTAAGTAGAGTATAGATATTATCCGGATACTTTTCCTCTCCCAGCGTAACTCCCAGAGGAGGTATTTCTAAATTGTTAACTATAATTAATCCCTCCGGTTTAAGATAGGGAATAAATCGCAAAGTTTCCAGCTTCTCCATTCCTAATAAAAAGTCAGCTTCACCTTTTTTTATAAGAGGAGAATAGACTTTCCTTCCGAATCTGACTTCAGATACAACGCTTCCACCTCTTTGAGCCATTCCATGAACCTCTGATTTTTTGACCTCGTATCCGTGCTCAAAGGCAACTTGAGCTAAAATATTCGAAGTTAAAAGGATACCCTGTCCTCCAACTCCAGCAACGACAATGTTAATTGTAGTTTCTCTCATAATCTCCTTCCTCAAGCTGTTTTTTATAGCCGTCTCTGAGTTGATTAAATATTTCTAAGTACTCAGGACTTCTGTAGTCAGGATAGGTCCACTCCCAGGGTTGAAAACCCTTGTTTTTAACATATCTGAGAGTTACTTCAGCATAAATTCCATGTCCAAGATATATTCGATGAGAAAAATTCTTAGTGGTAGCTAAAACTAACTTTGACAGGGTAAGATACCCGGGATCTATGTTTATCCTTCTTCTTGCAGAGCCAGGCCATAAAAATTTTTCCTCCAGCCTGTTAGTAAAAAGTTTTACCTGAATGATCTTTTCAGGAGAAATCAGCCCCCTGAAACTTACAAATTTTCTTTTTAAGTCCTCTCCCATCTCTTTAGTATAATAGTTGGTGTAATGAAAGGGTAACACCTTACTTTCAAAATCAATCTCTCCATACTCTCTAACCACTTCGTCCATGACCTTGTAAAAAAAATGCTCCTCACCGGCTATCATTCCTATTACAAGTTTCGCCGGTTTTGGATATCTTAATTTTATCATCCTCTAATTTAACAAACATCTCCTGGCGAGGAAAACATTATGGTCTAAAAAATAACTTAAAAACTCACTCTGTCAACCGCGCTACTTTCTCCAACTATTATAGATAAATTATTCACCTTTTAGCCAGGGAAAAGACCCCTCTCTTGAAGAAATGGTAATCTGTGGAAAGGGAATGGTTATTCCATTTTTTCTGAATTCCTCAACTATTGCTTGCATCAGTTTCCCTCTCAAAGTAATCCAGGGCATTTCCACATCGTAGCTATACCAGAAAAGAACCTTAAAATCAATGGAAGAAGGACCCAGTGTTTCCAAAGCAACAATCGGTTCGGGGTCTTTAAGTATAGGTATGTCATCCCGGTTTAAAACTCTCCTTATTGCCTCCTCAACCTTGTTCAAATCACTGTCGTAGTCTACACCGACTACCATTTCCAGTCTCCGGCGATCATATTTTGTATAATTTTTTACCACTCCACTGTAAATTTTACTGTTAGGAATGGTTACAAAAACACCATCCCAGGTTTTCAGTTTCACTGACCTTATACCAATATCAAGAATTTTTCCTCCAACATCTCCAAATACAACAGCGTCTCCTATTTTAAAAGGTCGGTCAAAAAGGAGAATAATTCCGGCCAGAAGATCAGAAACAATATCTCTGACAGCAAGACCAATTACAATACCGGCAATACCAGCGCCAGCAAGAACCCCCGTTAATGTTCCACGTAAACCCCATATTCCCAGAAGGATAAAAAAAGCAATAATATACACAACAAAACTAAAAAATTTCTTCAAAGGCTTTGTTACGTGTTCCTTTAACTTAATCCTCTCTGCGGAACGGTCAATTAACTCATCAATAATAAATCTTTTAAACGCCCAGGCAGCTAATATGGTTACCAATGAATAAATTATTCTGTAAATCATTTTTCTCTCCCGAAAGATTTTTTAAACCCTGAATATCGCGCCTCTTAATTTTAAACCCATTTTCAATAAGGTCAAATAATAAACTTGACAAAAATTAAAGAATGGGATAATATAAGATAACGATAACATATTTTAGCATATTCATCTTCTATATAGTAACATCATGCGAAAGACACTTAAAGATGTGGCAACGAAAGCTGGTGTATCTGTTGCTGTAGCCAGCAGGGTGCTGGGCAATTACGGATATGTAAGCGAGGAAAACAGGTTAAAGGTTCTTAAGGCTGCTCGTGAAATTGGCTATCAGCCAGATGTTCTGGCCAGAGGACTTAAAACAAAGAAAACTTACAGTATTGGGGTTATAATTTCTGATGTTACTACCTTCTTTTTCACCTCAGTGGTAAGAGGTATAGAGGATGTGGCAAGTCAGGGTGGATACCATGTTACCTTATGTAATGCTGATGAGGATCCTCAAAAGGAAAAAGGGTACCTGGAGGAACTTTATAAAAGAAAGGTAGACGGAATAATTTTATCTGCCACAGGAAAGAACTTATCGCTGGTAAAAAAGCTCATCCGGAGTGGAATGCCAATTGTTCTTGTAGACAGAAAAATCGACAAATTAGACACCACCCAGGTGGTTGTGGATAATAAAGAGGGGGCTTATGAAGCTGTGAAGCACCTGATCAAATTGGGATATCAGAGAATTGGAGTAATAAATGGTATTAAGGGAATATGGACCAGTGAGCAAAGATTTGCAGGCTACCTTGATGCTCTTGAAGAAAGTGAATTAAAGATAAAACCCGAACTTATAAAATACGGTGACTTTCGGGTAGAGGGAAGTAAAAAGGCTATGGTAGAATTTCTTGGAATGAAAAACCCTCCTGAAGCTGTTTTTGTTACCAATGAGGCTATGACAACAGGAGCACTTCTTGCTATGAAAGAAAAGAAGGTAAAAATACCCGATGATATAGCCATAGTAGGTTTTGATGATCCCATCTGGGCACCTCTTATCGAACCACCATTAACTGCTGTAAGACAACCAAGCTATTCCATTGGTACTATAGCCTGTCAGGCCCTACTCCAGAGAATAGAAAAAACGAATAGAGGAAGATCTGTTCATGAAGAGATAGTCTTAAAGCCAAAGTTAATAATAAGAAAGTCCTGTGGGGAAAAATAAAGGGAAAGGCCAATAGTGAAAGGAGGTGAAAAATAGAGTTTTCAAAAAGAAAGGATTAAAAATACAGGAGGTTTAATCATGTTCGGGTGGCTAAAAGTAGGAGTTAGTATTTGCACAATTTGTCTTGTAATTTTATTAGGTTGTTTTACAGGTGGGACTGAGGTAAATATCAAAGGAGTTAAAATTGTTGGTTCTTTTCAGATTAATCCCAATACTGATGCCATCAAACAGTTGATCCCCGAATTTGAGGCTAAATATGGAGCCAAGGTTACTATTGTTGAGGAGACTTACGCCACTATGCACGAAAGGCAAATGGCAGAGTTTATTGCTGATACAGGTGCCTATGATGTTGTTGAATATCCTTACCAGTGGTTAGCTGAATACGCCACCGGTGGTCATGTAGTGGATCTTTACCAGTTCATTAACAATCCAGAAGTATATGATCCAGAGTTTGATATGGACGATCTGATTAAACCTGTTGTTTCGATTTATGGAGAGTGGGAAGGAGGTCTTTATGCTCTTCCTAATAAATTTGATATATACATCGGAATTTACAGAAAGGACCTTTATGAGAACGCTGGAATAAGTCCTCCTACCACATGGCAGGAACTAAGAGTCGCCTCAGAAAAATTGACCTCCGGAGATATTTATGGACTTGCTATTCCGCTCAAAGTTGATGATCCCATGATGTGCAGTTTTCATCCTTTCCTCTGGAATTACGGGGGAGACTACTTCGATGAAAATAAGTGTCCAATCTTTAATACCGAGTCTGGGGTAGCAGCCATCAAGACCTTAAAAAATCTGCTTCCCTTCATGCCTGAGGGAATCCTTAACTGGGGTTATGATGAAGTCCAAACAGCTATGCAACAGGGAAAAATTGCCTATATGCTCCAGTGGCATGCGTTTCTTCCTGCTTTACAGGATCCGGAGACCTCAAAAGTGGTAGGCAAAGTTGGTTATGACCTATCTCCAGGAACACCTCTGCTGAGACTCCAGTCCTTAGGTGGCTGGGGTGTGGGTATAGCTGCTGATTCAAGACACAAAATAGCTGCCTGGAAATTCATTGAATTTATTCAGGGTAAAAAAATGGCTCTGAAATTTGCTCTTGCCGGTGGTTCTTCAGCAAGAAAATCTGTACTGACCAACTCCAAAGTTGTGGAAAAACAACCATGGACTCCTGTTTTGCTGAAAGCTCTGGAAAACTCTTATGGCCGACCAAGAATTCTCAACTGGATGGAAGTCCAACATATAATAGCCACCGGGTTAAATGACATTCTTTTAGGAAAAATGGATCCTGAAAAGGGGCTCAACAAAATCGCTGCTGAAGTTTATGATGCAATGCAGAGAGTGGGATATCATCCAGAAAAAACAGGCCCCAGACCCAGATATTAATTAAAAAAAGAAGAGGAGCTGTTCAATAGCTCCTCTTCTTTCTAATATGCGTTACTTTCTCTTTATAGAACAGAAAATTGAACTGCTCAAAAATTATGATGAGGAAGGAAAAGAAAGATGGTTTGTCGTAAGGAAGAAAAATTTTTAGCCTATATTCTGGTCTTACCGGCTGTGGCCATATTAGGAATTTTAACCTTGTATCCATTTGGTTTTATGATTTATCTAAGTTTTCACCGATGGAAAGCATCTCTACCACAAATTCCTAAATCGTTTGTCGGTTTATCTCATTTTACCCGTCTTTTTCAAGATGAATTCTTCTGGTCTGCCATGAGTGTAACATTTCGCTTCCTGGTTTTTGTTGTAACCATAGAATTCTTCCTTGGCTTATTCCTTGCTCTCATTCTTACCCGTGATGTAAAGGGTAAATCTATCATAAGAACTTTATTTCTTCTTCCGATGATGCTGGCTCCAGTTGCGGTAGGATTAATCTGGAGGTTTATCCTTAACGATAAGGTCGGTATTCTTAACTATTTTTTTTCAGTTATTCATCTACCTTCTCAGTCATGGTTAGGGGATGTTCATACCGCTCTTGGAGCAATTATGCTAATAGATATCTGGCAGTGGACGCCCTTTATGATTCTGGTACTTCTGGCAGGTCTTCAAAGTCTACCCGAAGAACCATTTGAAGCGGCTAAAATAGATGGTGCTTCTGCCTGGCAAACTTTTAGGTTTATAACACTCCCTCTTTTAAAACCTGCAATACTTATTGCTCTTCTTTTTCGAACCATTGATGCTTACAGGATATTTGACATAATTTTTGTAACCACCTATGGGGGACCGGTAAGGTCAACAGAACCTCTCAGTCTTTATGTTTATCGAAACGGGTTTCGGCACTACGATATGGGATACACAGCTGCTCTATCTTTGATTATGCTCATCATAATTATCGCAATTAGCCAGGGCTATTTAAAGTTGATGGCGAGAGGGGAATAAGATGAGACATATTAAATCAAAGACAAATTGGTTCAATGTAATTACTTACATAGTTATCGCATTATTCTTATTCTTTTTTATATTCCCCATTTTCTGGGTAATTTCTACTTCCCTTAAAACCCGGGTGCAAACTTTCTCTATACCTCCTGTCTGGATATTTAAACCAACCTTGCAAAGTTATAAAACCATATTTTCAGAAATACTGTTTTCTCATTATCTTATAAATAGCACTATTATTGCCATCCTGAATACCATTTTGGTAGTTTTCATTGGCTCTCTGGCTGCATACAGTATAGCAAGATTCAAAACCGGGGGAACCAATTTATCTTTCTGGATATTGAGTATCCGGATGGTCCCTCCTATAGTGGTCACTGTTCCACTTTTCATTGCTTTTGATAAGCTGCGTATGATTGACAATCACCTCACTTTGATCCTGCTTTATACTACCTTTAATCTACCTCTGGCGATATGGATGATGCGTGCTTTCTTTATGGAAATACCAGAAGAATTGGAAGAGTCAGCAATGATAGATGGATGTTCCCGGATGCAAGCACTCTGGAAAATTGTCTTCCCATTGGCAAGACCTGGCATTGCAGCTACAGCAATACTCTGTTTTATCTTTGCCTGGAATGAATTCTTATTTGCACTGATTTTCACCAGGATTGTAGCCAAAACTGCCCCTTTAGCTTTAACCAGTTTAATGACTGAAAGAGAAATATACTGGGGTAGAATATGTGCCGGTGCTACCATTGTTATACTTCCAGTAATTATTTTCTCCTTAATCGTCCAGAAACACATTGTAAGAGGACTTACTTTTGGTGCAATGAAGTAAAAACCTTAAATTGTAAATGATTTAAAATTTACCATAAAGGGAGCTTCAATATGACCTTTAAAGAAGCGGCGCTTAAGGTATTTGAGGGTAAAGATCCTGGACAGATCGTCTGGCAACCCAGAATTGAAAATTGGTATGATGTAAATAAAAGAAAAGGAACTCTTCCTGAAAAGTACGAAGGAATGAGTCTCCTTGATATCTACGATGATCTTAACTGTTCCCCTCGTCCTTATCTTTATCCACGTCCATCTCCAGAAAATCTAACAGATTGGGGAATGAGAGATAGGGGTGGTTACTGCCCTCAAAATGTTCCTCCTGTGATCCGGATAAAATCCGGTAAATCGATAAAAATCACGCAACAAATACAGAATGATATGTTAATTGAGATAATGAAAACCCCGAAGGGAGAACTTGTTAGAAAATGGCATATCTCAGAACTGTCCATTGTCCCAAGTATAGTTGAGTTTCCGGTAAAAAAGCTGGAAGACCTTGATATTGTGGAATACATGATTCTGGAACAGGAATTTGTTTTTGATCAGAATGCCTGGGATGAGGTGGAGAAAAAAATAGGTGATCGTGCTCCTCTGGCAATGAACGTTCCGCGTGCTCCATTACAGCAACTTTTTCTTTTTTACATGGGCTATCAAAATACTATTCTGGCTCTATATGATCAACCTCAACGAATGGAAAGATTCTTTAAAGTTGCTGAAGAGGCTGATGATAAAGCATACGAGCTAATTAAAAAGAGCCCTGTTAAAATAGTAAACTTTCCCGAAAATATAGACAGTAAGTTTGTAAGTCCTCCTTTACTGGAAAAATACCTTATGCCACACTGGCAGAAAAGAACCAGTGAATTAAAAGAGGCAGGTAAATACACCGATGTTCACTGGGATGGGTACGTAAAGTCCATACTGCGCTATGTGCCCGAAACCGGATTTGACGGTTTTGAAGCACTCACTCCTAAACCCCAGGGTGATGTCACTGTAGAGGAGATAAAGGAAGCTTTAGGAGACAGGTACATCCTTCTTGATGGAATACCGGCAGTTTATTTTCTTCCCTGGGAGAGTGAAGAAAAACTTATAGAAACAGCTAAAAAACTTATTGATCTTTTTGCTCCAAAAATCATACTTGGTATATCAGATGAAATTCCAGCAAATGGAGATATTGAAAGAGTAAGATTAATCTCTGATCTGGTAAAGGATTACAATTCTTCGCTTAAAAACAAAAGTAAATAAAATAAATATTAAAAAGGAGTAAAACGATGCGGACGACACCAATAGGTTTGGTTATGCTCAACGATGAGCGAGAACACGTTTTTATAAAGAACAACCCTTTAAATATGGAGGTCGTAAGAAAGTGGGCAAAAATCATTGAGGAAAACGTAGTTAATGTAGATAAATCAAAGCCTGAAATAGTGATAGGATCAGAGATCATTACCAGTGTGAGATCTGCACAAAAAGTAGGAGAAGAACTCTCCCGAGCTAATTGTAAACAGATAATTATGTGTTACAATGTCTGGAACTTTCCTTTTTTTGTATGGCCATTTTTGAACAGTATTGGAAGAGATATTCCCATTTTATCCCTGTCCAACAATAATGGAAAATTCCCCGGAAATGTAGGACTTTTAGCCACTGATGGAGCCTTAAGACAGGCTGGATTTAGAACCCATAGAATTATTGGCGAGATGGATGATGAAATAACTCGCAGAAAGGTGTTCAACTGGGTAAGAGCATCCCAGGCTTTTACAACCATGAAGAATGAGGTTTATGGATGTTATGGTGGACATTCGATGGGTATGGAAACCGGGTATTTTCATCTCGTTCCAACCATAAAGACATTCGGAGTTACAGTAAGACAGATCGACCAGCTCCTGTTGCGGGAGGTGATGAGAGAAGTTGATGAAAAAGAAGTAGAAAAAGGTTTTAAATGGCTAAGCGATCTTCTGGGGGAGAGAATTAAATACGATGGAAAAATGCTAACCCCCGAACATTTGAAAAATCAACTGAGACTCTATCTTGCAGTTAAAGAAGTTAACAAAGAAAAAGGATTTGACTTCTGTGGAATAAAAAGTCAGAGAGAACTCACGGAATATGTTTGTGTTGCCGATGTTGCTGAGATGATTTTAAATGACCCCTATGACTGGAATGGTCCAAAAGAGTCTACTGTTTGTGCCACCGAAGCTGATGCTTACGCTGCACTAACAATGCAACTTCTTAAATACATCTCTGGAGGGCTTCCAGTCCTTTTTATGGACGTCCGATTATACCATCCCGATAAGGATATATGGGACTTTTGCAATTCCGGGAACCATTCCAGTTTTTATGCTGAGCGTAGTTTCAATCCAGAAGATAATTTCAAGCATATAACTTTCTATCCTGCACTTGAACTTTATTTCAAAGCAGGAGGAGCAAGTGTTTCTTTTGATGCCTGTCCAGGAGAACTCACCTTTGCACGACTTGGACTCTGGAATGACAAGCCTTATCTTGTTGTGGTAAGAGGAGAGGTGGTTGATTTGCCACAAGAGGAGAGAAAAAGGCTGAATGAACAGACAGATCCAACCTGGCCTCATGTTCATGCTAAACTCTACTGCGATTATGACGAGTTTGTTAATGTTTTTCCCTGTAACCATATTATGGCAATTCCCGGAAATAAAGTGGAGGCTCTAACCTATCTTGCCGAAATAGCAGGTATTAAACCAGTAGTTCTGGGTGAGGATGGAAAAAAGCGCCAGATTCCTCTATGGGAAAAAATAGAATGATAGAGTAAAAAAGAATAAAAGAGGAGAAAGATGCTTTTTGGTTGGCAGGGAAAAATATTGCGAATAAACCTTTCAACCAGAAAAGCCTGGGTAGAGCAGCCAGATTCATCATGGTACCGTCTCCTGTGGGGAGGTGCATGCATAGGGGTTTATTATCTTCTAAAGGAAGTGCCTCCAGCAACTGATCCCTTTCATCCAGACAACCTCTTGATATTTGCCACTGGACCTGCAACTGGATGTCCTTTCCCCGGGTTTGCTAAACACTCGGTAATGGCAAAATCTCCCCTAACCGGGGGTATTGGTGAATCCCAGGTTGAGGGTTTCTGGGGTGCCGAATTAAAAAAAGCTGGCTTTGACGCCCTCATTGTGCAGGGCAAGGCTGAAAGCCCTGTATATATCTGGATCGAAAATGAAAAGGTTTCCATAAATGACGCCAAATTTATCTGGGGACTTGAGACAGGCCAAGCTTATGAAGAATTAAAGAAAAAGACTCATCCTCAGGCAAAAATTTCTCTTATTGGACCAGCAGGAGAAAAACTGGTAAGATACGCTAATATAGTTAATGACCTTATCTATCATAACTTTCGTATGGGAATGGGAGCCGTTATGGGTTCCAAAAACCTTAAAGCAATAGCTGTAAAAGGAGATGGAAAAGTCACAGTAAAAGAAGAAAAGGTAATAGATGAGATCGCCAGAGATTACAGGCAGCACTTTATGGAAGATATTATTCCACGTCTCCAGTGGGAATACGGAACAGCAGGTGCCGTTAAGATGGTCTATGATGACGGTCAACTTGTAACCTGCAACTTTCAAACAGGGGTAATTGAAGGCTGGCAGGATATGCCCGGAACGCCTGGTTATAAAAATTTTTTGAAAAAAAACCAGGGGTGTTTTTCCTGCCCTACCGGATGTAAACATCTGCTTAAACCTCTGACCCGGGGTGAAATAGCGCTTGAGGGTATATATGGAGCACCTGAATTTGAGGCAGCAGTAGCCCTGGGGTCAAACTGTGGAATAAAGGATACCTTTACCATACTCAAAGCATACGAGCTTTGTAGCAGTTATGGTCTTGATCCTTGCTCTCTGGGTGGAACGATCTCTTTTGTTATGGAGTGTCTGGAAAAAGGTGCTGTTAAAAAAGAAGATGTGGATAATCTTGACTTAAGATTTGGAAACTCTCATACCTTTCTTCAAGTAATAGAGCTTATTGCAAGCCGCACAGGAATAGGTGATTTGCTTGCCGAAGGGTCCTGTAGAGTAGCTGAAAAATGGGGAGAAAAATGTTTATCCCTGGCCGTTCAATCCAAAGGAAAAGAGCTTCCTCCTCATGATCCACGGGCAAAGGCTGCACTTGGTCTTGGATATGCGGTATCCCCGATAGGTCCCGATTTTGCCGTAATTGAACATGACTCAGATTTTGACTTTCAGGCTCCCCAGAAGTTTATTGATGAAGCAGGTCCCATAGGAATTTATGAAAGACTTCCAGCGGAGAGTCTATCAGAGAAAAAAGTTAGAATGTTTTATAATCTCCAGCTTTACTGGTCATCCTTAGAGGTCATCTGTGGATGTATTTTTGCTTTAGCACCTGTAAGACACATGAAAATAAACCATCTTGTAAAGGCAATGAGAGCTGTAACCGGTGTGGAAACCTCTTTATGGGAGATCATGAAACTGGGGGAACGAAGGATAAACATGTTTAAGATTTTCAATCTGAGAGAGGGTTTCGCTTCTGAAGATGACAAACTACCTCCAAGAATGTTTGAGCCTATTCAAACCGGACCTCGAAAAGGACAAAAATTAAACAAAGAAGACTTTGAAAAAGCCCGCAGACTTTACTACGAGATGATGGGCTGGGATGAAAAAGGGGTACCACGGGAGGCAAAATTGTGGGAACTTGATCTGGCATGGATAAAAGAATATCTTCCAGATAAAAAACAAATCAAAAAACAGGGTGATCAGGATGTTAAGAGGTGATATAAAAAGAGAAAGAGTAATAAAAGCCCTTTCTCATCAGGAACCGGATAGAGTACCTACGGGGGAATTTTTCTGGGGTGCTTTTCTGAAACGCTGGAGAGAAGACTATCGCTTAACAGAAAATGCTGACCCTTACCGATGGTTTGATCTTGACTACATCGTGATCAATCCCAATATGGATCCCCATATAAAAAATTTTCAGATTATTGAAAAGACAGATGACTATGTTATTGTAAAAACGGGGTGGGAATGCAGGGTAAAGAAAAAATTTGACGATCCCATGCCAGCTTATCTTGATTTTTCAGTCAAGACACGTGAAGATATAGAAAAATTCAAATTTGATGATCCTTACGATTCCCGGCGCTACTACCAGAGAGGTGATGATATGATAAACGGGGTGGGAGATTCATTTATTCAAAATATTCCCAGTTTTGTAGAAAGAGTTAACATGTATAAAAATGATTTCTGCATATTTGGAAGCGTGTGTGAACCTTACGAGACCCTCTGGAGAATAATCGGATCAGTAGAAGCCTTGCAAAAACTGGCACTTGAGCCAGAACTAATAAGAGACTTTAACGCCCGAATTACTGAATTTATGATCGGAATTGGAAAAGCTCAGGTTAAGGCAGCTGGGGGAGCTCTGTCTGGACTTTACATATGGGGTGACGTGGCTTATACACGGGGAATGCTTTTTTCTCCTGAATTGTGGGAAAGGCTCTTTTATCCTTATGTAAAGAAAATGTGTGAAGAATTCCATAGTCTGGGAATGAAGGTAATCTATCATGGATGTGGAGATTCCAGAGCGATTATGGATATGCTAATTGATGCTGGAATTGATGGATATAATCCTTTAGAGGCAAAAGCAGGATTTGATGTGGTAGAGCTAAAGAAAAAATACGGCAAGCGTCTTGCCTGGGTAGGGAATATAGATGTGAGAGTCCTTGCAAATGGAAGTAAGGAAGACATAAAAAGAGAGGTTTTAAGAAAACTAAATGCTGCTAAGGGAGGAGGATACATTTTTCAATCCGATCATTCAGTCCCCGGCAATGTTCCTCCAGAAAACTATACTTATGCCCTGCAATTGGTGAAAGAATTTGGTAGATATCCCCTTGATCTGGGTGAATTTGAAGAGGCAATTTAGGAATGTGTAGGCTGCAAAAATCTCGACAAACAGGTTTCTTCTGGTATAAAGAAAAGGAACTTTTTAAAAAAACTTGTTCTCAGTTTGCTTGACAAAGATAGTAAATTGGACCTTGAAATATAAGGTTAAATAAGGGCCGGAGAGGAGGTGAAAAGACACGAGCTAATAGGCCCATTTTCCCGACTTTCAAAAAAAAAGAGAGAGGTGGAAAAATATTTTTTCTTTTGAAAGCTTTTCTTAAAAAAGAAGGAGAAAATTATGAAAAAGAAAAAAGTTATAATTTTGCTTCTGGCGTTTCTGGTATTGATTTTTTCTCTTTCTTTTGTCTACGCTGCGGAAAAGAAAGAAACCTATAGAATAGGTTACATTACCCGGTTGTCTGTGCCCTGGTGGATAGTTTGTGAGGAAGGATTCAGAGATGCTGCTGCTGATTACAGCTTCAAGCCAGTCATTTATCATCCACCAGAGTTAACAGTTGAGGATCAGGTCAGAGTAATGGAGAGCTGGATTGCAGCTGGATTAGACGGTATTTTCATAGGCCCAAACGACCCTGCAGCACCAATTGGTGTAATAAATGAGGCTATTGATGAAGGAATACCTGTTTTATGTGGTTACGGTGTGGATTCGCCTGATAGTAAAAGGCTTCTTTTTGTGGGATACGACCCGTATAACCTTGGAGTTGCACTGGGAAAAGGAATTTTAGCACTGCTTAAGCTTGCAGGAGTATCACCACCAGGAAAAATTAGCTACCACACAGGTGGTATGGCATCCACGGAAGATGTGGCAAGTTTTGAAGGTTTTAAGAAAGCTGTTGAGGCAGCTGGATTCACGGTAGTCGAGCCAGTTTTGGATGGAGGTGATCCAGCTAAGGCTATGTCTCTCGCCAGTGAGACGATAAAACTTTATCCAGATCTTGTGGGGATGCTTGGATACTACGATTACACCGGGCCAGCTCTGGGAAAAGCGGTCACAGATGCAGGAAAAATAGATGAGATCGTTGTTCAGGCTGATGGACTTATCGGTGAGATGGTTCCCTATATGAAAACAGGCGCTATAGACGCTACAATTGATTTATTACAGTATGATGGCAGTTATCTGGGTGGTGAGATTCTATATAAACTTGTTGAAGGTGGCCAGGAAAAGTGGAATGATATATTGAAAACATATAAGCCAGAATACCCTGCAGATAAGGAGCTATTGTTAGGGTTTGGCTGGCTAACATACAAAAAGGTTGATGTGGAAAAGTGGCCTGAAATAGAATGGATTATGACCATTGAGGAACATCAGAAGAAATACCCAGAGGTCTGGAAGATCATTGGTTAAGTAGAAGAAAAATAGTGCACCTCCATCGAAAATTAAACTACAGGAGGTGCACTATGACTTTCACAAGTTTTAAAAAATCCAACAGGGAGAAATTTGATGTCAGAGCCAATGCGGGAAATAATAAGAGTGGAAAAAATAACCAAAAAATTCAACAATATTTTTGCCTTAAAAAATATAAGTTTTACCACTCACGAAAAAGAAATTATAGGACTTGTAGGAGATAACGGTGCGGGAAAATCTACTTTATTAAATATTCTTGTAGGATTATTTCCACCAGATGAGGGAAAAATTTATCTTGAGGGAAAGGAGGTACATTTTTCCTCACCTGCAGACGCAAGAAATCAAGGTATCGAGATTGTATACCAATTTGCGAATTTAGTCGAAAAAATGAATATCTACAAAAACTTCTTTCTGGGAAGAGAAATAATAAAAAAAGTAGGCTTCATTCGTGTACTTGATAAGGAGAAAATGAGAAAAATAAGCGAAGAAAAATTAAACGAGATTGGCATTAATAAAAAGTCAGAGCAGCTGATAGAGTCACTTTCCGGAGGGGAAAGACAGGCAGTTGTTCTTGGAAGGGCATTTTACTTCGGAACCAGAGTTTTACTTTTAGACGAACCAACAACTGGTCTATCAATAAAGGAAGTAGATAGATGTTTGCGGAGAATAAAGACAATACGCGATAAAACTTCCATGTCTATTATCTTTGTTACTCACAATGTACGTCACATATTTCCTATTGCAGATAGAGTAATAGTACTTGATCGGGGAGAAATAATCTGTGATAAAAAGACAGAAAATACAACAATTGATGAAATCACTCAATTAATAGCAAAAGAGAAAATTCACCTGCATTAGAGAGACAAGCATGCAAAAAGTAACCCGTTTATTTGCAAAACATCTTTCCATTACTGAGGTTAACAGATGCATCTTAATAGTAATTTTATCTTTTATCATATTTATCATCAATCCCTTTTTTTACACCCCGGCTAACTTAAGACTTATAGTTGTCTGGGGTTCAATCTTTTCATTAATGGTCCTGGGGGAAATGCTTTATTTGATTCCTGGAGGAATAGATTTATCTCTTGGAGGAGTCATTTGTATATCTAATGTGTTAGCCGCTGTATTTATTTTAAGATACGGTTTTGAGATATGGCTGGCGGTATTAATTGTTTTAATAACAGGCTTTGCAATAGGTCTAACAACGGGTTTATTTGGTACTTATTTCTCACCCCCTTTTAGATTCATGCTCCCGGTTTTTATTTTTACCTTAATGCTGAATTTTGTCCTTACTGGTATAGCCAGGATAATTACCAGGGCTTTCCCTATTTACGGATTCCCTCCTTCTTATTCTCTTATAGCTAAAGCTGCATTAGGGCCGATTCCAATTGTTACTGTTTATCTGTTAATAGTTTTAGTGATGCTGGTGTATTTTTTTTATTTCAGACCCATAGGGTGGCAATTTTTTGCTACAGGATTAAACGATGAGGTTGCCAGGAAAGTAGGTATCAATGTGAAAAAAATTAGAATAATCGCTTGCTGCTGTGGATCTCTTCTGCAGGCGTTTGCTGGTGTTATCGTTGGCTCATACTTAGCTGTAGGATCGGTCCTGATAGGTCCACCATACCTACTACCCATTCTTGCTGGTGCTTTTATTGGAGGAATAAGTCTTGCTGGAGGTGAGGGATCACCGTTTGGTGCGATCCTGGGTGGATTTAGTGTGTATTTAATTGAAAATATCATAGTGGTTCTGGCCATATCAGCATTTTGGAAAGAAGTAGCAATTGGATGTTTTTTACTATTTTTCGTTATATTTGACTTTTATCGAAGGCGAAGGGCGGTGATTGTATCCGTTTAGTAGATAAACAGGACAGGCAAAAACAACAAATAGTGATTCATCCATTAAACACAAAATAAAAGAATCACTAAAAGGAGGTGATAGTGGAGAAAAAGTCCTGTTACTCTCCAAAAATTTAAAAGGAGGGCGAAATATGGTAAAAAAAGTACAAAGAGTTGGCCTTTTTATCGTGGCTATCGGATTGGGAGTTCTGTTAATTGGGGTTCCTGCCGGAGCAAAAAAACCTTTTGAAGGAGTCACTATTAAGGCAGCTCTAATAGGTGGGGGAAATTACGAGAAACTTTACGAAGAATTCATTCCCCAATGGGAAGAGCAAACTGGAGCTAAAGTAATAATTGTAGCCAAGATGAGTCATTTCGAGCTGGATAAAAAGTTCAAAATTGATTTTGCAGCGGGAGCCGCTGATTATGACGTGATGACCAATCACACCAGCTTCGCTGCACAATACGATAAGTTTGGCGTTCTTCTTGATCTTAAACCTTACGTCAGCCAGGAGGAACTTGCTGATTTCCTACCAAGCACCTTGCACATGTGTTACATAGGTGACCGGCTGATTCAGCTTCCAAGGCATATCGATTTAAGTAACATTTATTACCGTGCCGATCTCTTTAATGACCCGGCTAAAAAGAAGGTTTTTAAAGAAAAATACGGATATGAACTTACTCCACCCGAAACCTGGGACCAGGCTTACGATATAGCCGAATTCCTTAATGATCCTCCCGCAGTTTATGGGACCCAATTTACAGGAAAGGAGGAAGCCTTCACAGGTCGATTTTACGAAATGCTACTTTCCAACGGTGGGCGATTATTTGACTCTCACTGGAAACCGGTATTTAACTCGCCTATTGGAGTAAAGACTTTAGAGTATTTTAAACGACTTTATCAAAACGGTCTTGTTCCACCAGGTGTAGTAAATTATGTGTGGGACGATGTTGCCAAGAACTTCGCTCAGGGTAAGATTGCCTTCCATCTTGACTGGGGTGGGTGGTACCCCTGGTATGATGACCCGAAAAGCTCCAAAGTGGCACAGACTTTTGGATATGCTCTCATGCCTGAGGGAGATGCGGGAATTAGAGTTCACTGGGCTGGATGTCACACTTTTTCTGTTCTGAAATCAAGTAAAAATAAGGAGGCTGCAGTTTCCTTTGTTAAATTCATTACTTCCAAAGAACCTCAGCAATTTGAAGCTCAACTCGGATTTGGAGCTGTTCGAAAATCTATATGGGATTTTCTCCTTAAAACAACCAAGGATTCTCGAAAGCTCAATTTCTATAAAACCTACAAATATGCTCTGGAAAACGATGAGATCGTAACTCCTCCCCTCATCCCCGAGTGGCCAGCTTTTTCCAATATTCTTTATCCAGAACTTCAGGCCGCTATACTGGGTGAAAAACCGGTAAAAAAAGCTCTTGATGACGCTGCCAGAAAAACTGAAGAGCTTATGAGAAAAGCAGGATATTACGATTAAAAGAGTAAACCCCCACCACCTGAGTTTCGACGGTGGGGGTTTAAAATTGAAGTAAAAAGTCAAAATGATTAGAGAAAAATATCTCCCAGCCCTTTTGATAACACCTTCTCTCTCTATCATTCTTTTTGTAGTGGCTTTTCCACTGGCGTTTTCATTATATGTCAGTTTCACAGGTTACTCTCTTCTTACACCAGGAAGTATGGTATTCACAGGTGGAGAGAATTATGTAACTTTGATCCATGATCCTGTATTCTGGCAATCTCTGAAAAACACGGTAATATTTCTCACTATTGCTATAAATACTGAACTCTTTTTGGGACTGGGAATTGCACTTCTTCTGGCAAGAGAAATAAAAGGGGGTCGGATCCTCCGCACTCTTTTTATGATCCCCATGATGTTTGCTCCCATACTGGTAGGATTTCAATTTAAATGGTTTTTTAACGATCAAGTAGGAATGGTAAATAATCTACTTTATACTCTTCATCTTATAGAAAAACCTATTCTCTGGCTCATAAGAGGAGACCTTGCCATGCTCTCCATTCTCATTGCTGAAATATGGAGAGGAACTTCATTTATGATTATCATTCTTACAGCTGGACTGATGGCTCTACCTAAGGATCCTTTTGAGGCAGCTGAAGTAGATGGAGCTTCTGGATTTCAAAAATTTCGGCACATAACATTCCCGCTTTTATCTCCTTTCATTTATATTGCTATGGCTATAAGATCCCTCGATATTGCAACTGCTTTTGATTTAGTTCAGATAATGACAGGAGGTGGTCCAGCTCACCGTACGGAGCTTATCTGGACCTACGTTTACAGGTTGGGAATCATCGACACTAAATTTGGTCTGGGATGTGCTATGTCTTATGTAACTGTTATAATATCTGTGGTCTTTGCCTATTATCTTTTTAAACAACTATTAAAAACCAGGGGGTAGGGATTGAGGAAAAAGGGTAAGGAATTCGCATTCTCATTTCTGGCTTACTTTTTTTTAATCCTTATGCTTATTCCAGCTCTGTGGATTATTTTTACTTCTGTCCGGCCAGAAGTAGAGGTAAATGCCTATCCTCCGGTCTGGATTCCCAAAAAACTTACTCTGGAAAAGTATCAACAAGCCTTTTTCAGTCCAGGAGTTGGCGAACAAGCCGTCCCGGTAAGAGACTACCTCAGAAATTCTCTCATTGCTTCCCTTGGAAGTGCTGGAATTGCTCTTGTACTGGGGACTCTGGCTGGATTTGCTTTTTCCAGATTTGACTTCGAGGGAAGAGACACCCTGTTTTTGTTTGTCCTGCTTTCCCGAGCTGTTCCAGGAATTGCTCTCAGCCTTCCCCTTTTTATGTTATTTGTAAGATTAAAACTGCTTGATACTCTGGAGGGTCTATCCTTAGTTTATATTGCCTACAACATACCCTTTATGATATGGATAATGGATGGCTTCTTTAGAGAGATCCCTAAGGATCTGGAAGATGCTGCTCAAATTGATGGTTGTACTAAATGGCAGGCTTTTCTCAAGGTGGAACTTCCCCTGTGTGCCCCAGGACTTTCTGCTTCAGGAATTTTCGCTTTTTTAATGGCCTGGAATGAATTTCAGCTGGCATCAGTTCTGACCAGGAGTTTATCTTCGAAAACCATGCCTGTAGGTCTTCTTGAATTTACCTCGGAGTTTGTAATGGACTGGAGAGGAATGTGTGCCATGGCGGTAATTATGTTTATTCCAGCAATAATCTTTACCTTCATGGTCTCTAAACATCTCATAAAAGGTCTAACCTTTGGTGCCATTAAATAGAAATAGCTTTAAGAGATAGAAAGGTAAATGACTCCTGAAGAAAGGGTATTAAAAACTTATCAGTTTGGGCTTCCGGATAGAGTTCCTATTGATTTTTGTGCCTGCGAACAGATTTACAACTTACTCATTGAAAAATTAATGAAAAAGTACCAGAGATACTTCTTGAAAATATTCTCACCATGTATGAAACCACCTATGAGTATGGAAAACTGAAATAACAGATCGATTTCTTTCTTTAAAATTATGGACAATTACAGATTTCATGTTTACACCGGAAAAATCTATTTCAGTAAGATAGTTAAAAAAATTCCACCTCCAAAAAGAACTACTACCATAGCTATTGCATCCCATCCCAATTTTAAAAAGGAACGTTTGGAACGGCAAATAAGACCTACTATTACGATAGTGGAGAGAATTATAGCAAGCATAATAGTAAAAAGATTTTCTATTTTTACAGCCGATAAAAAGGCATTTTCTCTAAGCAAAAAATCACATAGAGGAACAATCATTAAATCAAAAAAATTGCTTCCCAGAATATTGCCAACAGCCATATCCACATTAAACTTAAGAGCACTTACAGAAACTATAAATTCCGGAAAGGAAGTAACTACAGCTAAAAATAAGGTTCCCACCAGCGCATCATGCCATCCCATAAAAATGACTATCTCTTTTCCTATTTTGGAAAGCCATACTCCTAAAATAAATATCATACCTATAAAAAAAACAAATCGCAGGATGGCTGATTTTAACTTCACCTTTTTATAAGCTTGTGAGGTCTTAAACTTACCTTTCTGATTAGATTTTTCCAGACTGAATATAATTTTCAAACCTATTAAAAAAAGAACAATAATAACAAAGCTTTCCATCCCTACATTCCAAAAATCAATTGTTTTTCCGGTTATTACTCTAAGAAGAAGAGAGGAAGAAATAAAGGCCAGAATAATTACTGTCCATCCAGCATAAAGGATATGATTAAGGTGAGCTTTAAGCATAATGGGACCTTCTCCTTCAATCAGGTCAAGAAGAGCAATTATTCCCAGATTCACAACCAGGGTTCCAAATAAATCCCCAGCGGCAAGATCAGGGGCCTTAACCACCACTATGGAGGCAGAACTGGTAACAAACTCGGGCATAGAGGTGGCAACAGCTAAAATTGCAAATCCCATCAAGGTTTTAGTAATTCTGGTTTTTTCCGAAATTACATCACCCAGATAGGAAAGTTTATACCCCGAATAGATAAGAGCGATACTGCAAAGGATGAATTTTAACCAGACACTCATAATGACTTTACCTGCAGCTTATGCTGTTTTGACTTTACCAATCAAAAAGGAAAATTTTTTTATTTTTTGTTTAACGAGATATCTCTCCAGCTTCTCTATGATGTCTATGGATATCTGAGGATCAATTAAATTGGCTGTTCCTACCGCTATTGCGCTTGCCCCAGCAAGTACAAACTCAAGAGCATCTTCAAAATTCATTATTCCTCCCATTCCCACAATGGGACATTTTAATTTCTGATAAACTTCCCATACTGTCTTTACAGCAACAGGCTTTATGGCTGGACCGGACAATCCGCCAGTGATACCTCCCAGTTTCGGACGCCAGGTATTAACGTCAATTGCCATTCCCGGGAGAGTATTTATCAAAGAAATAGCCTCTGCACCTGCCTGGAGAGCAGCTTCAGCAATTTCTACAATATCACTTACCTCAGGGGTAAGTTTAACAATTAAAGGCAGAGAGGTAACATTTTTCAACTTGTTTACAATGCCAAAGACATTTTTTGCACTTTTGCCGAGTATGTATCCTCCTTGTTTTACATTGGGACAGGATACATTAATCTCCAGAGCATCAATACCTTGAGCCTGCGAAAGTTTCTTCGCAACCATACAATACTCTTCCTCACTTTCGCCTCCAATGCTTACAACAATAAAGCTTTCGATTTTCTGCAAAAAAGGTAATTTCTCCGAGATAAAGCGGTCAACTCCGGGATTCTCAAGACCAATGGAATTTAAAAGCCCGGCTGATGTTTCAGCCAGACGAGGAGGAGGGTTTCCTGGAAGGGGTTTAAAAGTAACAGTTTTAGTAATAATACCCCCCAGCTTATTCAAATCTATCAGTGAGTGGTATTCTTCTCCAAATCCAAAAGTGCCAGAGGCCACAAGGACAGGATTCTTTAAATTAATTTTCCCCAGACAAGTGGACAAATCCACTTTTAGGTTATCCAAATAGTTATCTCCGTCTTATTAGAGTTCCTCCATTTCCTCCAGTCTCTGGATATACCTCATCCGGTCAAAGGGCTTCTGGTATTTCAAAGTATCAAAAAGAGATTCACAAAAAATTGCCGCAATTTCATGAATAATTTCGTGTCTATCAACTCCTCTGGCAAGTTTCCTGGAAAGGTAACGTCTCACCTGACGGGGATTTTCCTCAGCAATTTGGTTTTCTATGGCAAGATGGAGGGAAACGTGAAGATAGGGATTTACTCCCTGAGTTTCTTTTTCTGGATTTGCCGGGATTTCTTCCCAGATTTTTTCATATTCCCTGTGTTCAAGCAATATTTTTGCCAGCCGATCATCCTCAGGAGAAAGTCCTTTTTTCTCTTTAACTTTATGCCACACCTCCTGAATTCTTTTTCTTTGAGATCTTCCCATTATTTCATTCCAGGCTCTCGAAAGTCTCGCTTCCATTTCTTTTTCCATTTAAATCTCCTTCTTTTTTTATTTTATTTAACATGAAATTCAACAATGTCTCCTTCTTCCAGTATATATTCTCTTTCCACCTTAAGACCATTGAATTTATCTTTTTTCCAGACTCGGGCAAATTTTAAGTTTCGGGCAAAATCCTTGTGAATAGACCTTGCTGCATCTATAACTAAACTACCTTTTTTGAGGACAACAGGATCACTCATATCTGGAGGTTCTCCCGGCGCCTTAGTGTAAACCCTGATAACTCCAAGAAGATTATATATTTCCTGTTTTATTTTCTCCATTTTGTGAGGAATTTTCACTGAAGCAGAGATTATGGTGAATGCCGATCCCCAGAGTTCTCTTAAAATAAGAAGCCTTTCTTTTGCCCCGGGAAGGTCTTCTTTATTTGCCAGTAGAGCTATCTTTTTGCAGGTCATACCTTTTTCTTCTTCGATCTGCTCTCCCTCAGGTTTTATCTTTAATGCCTCAAGTTTTTTTAAGACTTCCTCTGCCCGGTCTAAAATATCGTCTTTTCCCAGGTCCAATACAATTAAAAGCAAATCAGCCCCTCTCAGGACCTCTCCCAACCATGGTATTTTAAACTCTTCGGCTATAGGTGGGGTATCAACCAGCTGAATCTTTACATTTTCCCAGGTAAGCATACCCACTGATGGTTCGTAAGTAGTGAAGGGATAATCGGCAATTTCTGGTTTTGTTTTGGTCAACGTGGCTAAAATGCTTGACTTCCCGCTATTAGGGGGACCTATCAGGGCTACCTGGGCAATCCCTTCTCTGGGTATCCGGTAAGAAAAACCTTTTCGGCGGGGACCAGTTTTTTTCTGGGCCGTTTTTTTTAACTTGGAAATTTTGGCTCTAAGTTCTGCCTGCAGCTTGTCTGTCCCCTTATGCTTGGGCATGATAGCCAGCATCTCCTGAAGGATAGCTATTTTCTCCTCGTAACTTTGAGCCTGACGATAGCGTCTCTCTGCTTCATAGTACTGAGGAGGCAAGTTTGCAGGCATAAGTAACCCCGTTTAAACTTGATAAATTCCAGATTAATTCTAACACCTGGTGGAACATAGTCAAGGAAGAAAATTTTTTTAATATTTATCTTATTAAAATGTTTAATACCCGGAAGGAGGATTTTTTTGCTTTGAGAAAATTTTGCAGAGGGCTTAAGGTGAAAATAAACCTTATACCTTTAAACCCCCACCAGAATGTTTCATTTTCACCTTCAGAGAGAAAAGAAATTGAGAGATTTTATGGCTGGTGTCTTTCCCTTCCTCATCCTGTGACTATTAGAGAAAGTAAGGGAAAAGATGTGAAGAGTGTCTGTGGTCAACTTGCCGGCACCAGCTAAATCTTTCAAGCTGATCATTTCTTCAACTTGCAAAAGTTAGCCGAGCTGGAACATTTTTTTCGAGATAAATAAAGCCCCCGAACCCCATCGTAAGAAACTGTCCAGACCTCAAGAAGATATTTTTTGACACCCTTAACACATCTTATAAAATAGTACCAAGAGAAGAGGTGCCTATGAAAAGCTATGGGGACGGTGAATCCACAGGTTTAGATCAAACAGCAGCAGGTAAGATATACACGGGATTTACCCCTCAAGATCTTGAAATCTCCAGAGAAGAGAGACTCATCTTGCAAGAACTTGCTGGAAAGGTTAAAATGTTAGCTTCCTCTCCTCGCATGAAAGAAAAGCGCAAATTGTGGAAAAATCATAACATGCTAAAAAAAACAAGACCTTTGGTCTTCTGTGACCCGGAAAACGGCTGGAATGAGATAATCACAGAACGTCAGATGAAGTGTAAAACTAAAATTGCCCGCAGATGGGAGATGGACCTGAGAAAGGAGATATTCTGGGGAGAAGAAATGGGGGATGACAAGCCGGTAGAACCTTATTTTGATGTTCCTTATACTGTTTCACCTGATGATTGGGGCGTTAAGCCAGTTTATCGGCAAACCGACAAGTCCGGATCCTATACCTGGGATCCACCTATAAAAGATTACAAAACTGATTTAAATAAAATCCATGCACCGCGAGTTTGTATAGACTGGAAAACAACAAGAGGATGTTTTGAACTGGCCAAAGACATATTTGGAGATATTCTTAAAGTTCGCTTGAAAGGCACCTGGTGGTGGTCACTTGGAATTACCTGGCCGGCGGTAACTCTAAGAGGTCTTGAAAACTTCCTCTGTGATTTTATCGAGCACCCAGATGAACTTAAGCAGCTTTTGTCAATTATCTCAAGAGGCTATCTTCAGAAGCTGGATTTTCTGGAAAGAGAGGGACTTTTGAGTCTGAATAATGATGGAACTTATGTGGGTTCTGGTGGTTTCGGGTTCACAGATGAACTTCCGCAAAAAGACTTTAAGGGTCATGTTAGATGCTGCGACATGTGGGGATTTGCGGAAAGCCAGGAGACTGTAAATGTATCACCTGAAATGTATGAAGAATTTATTTTCCCCTATGAAAAGTCCATTCTGGATCGCTTTGGGCTTAACTGTTATGGATGCTGTGAACCTCTACATGCCCGCTGGCATGTAGTAAAAAACCACCACAACCTGCGTCGTGTTTCCTGTTCTCCCTGGGTTAACCTTGAAAAGATGGCCTCCTATCTGGAAGATAAGTACATATTTTCCATGAAGCCAAACCCTGCTATGCTGGCAAAACCGACCATTGATAAAGACACTATCAGAAAACAAATAAGAAGAGCCCTGGAGATAACCAGGGGCTGTGTGGTAGAGATTATAATGAAAGATAACCACACTATAGGAAAAAGACCGGAAAACGTGATAGAATGGTGTAGAATTGCCAGAGAAGAAGCGGAAAAGTATGGTTAAAGCTGAAAAAAATACTCAAATTTGCATTAAGGATTTAAAACGGCCTGCATCTTCGTACATAAAAACATTATTAAACATAACGTAGGTCAAAGGGCTCTTTTGGCAGCAGTCTTTTAGATAATTTAAATCCTGATCGGTATATCGATATCGGTAGCCTTCTTTTCCGTGAAGTCGGAAATAATTGATCTGGTGGGTAGATAAGGGTCTTTGTTTAAAGGGGTCAACTCCGTGGACAAGATTGAATTCTTCACATATGGATTTTACTATTCCATTTTCCCATTTTCCTCTCGGTTCCCAAACAAATACAAATTGTTCATCACTTATTATGCACTCAAAAAAACATCTTAAATTTTGGATGTTAGTTTTATTAGCTTTAAAACTTGCCGGACACTGAAAAACAATCATTCTGGCCCGCAAAGAGAGCGCGATTTTTCTGGTCTTTTCCCAGGCAGAAAAAACTTCCCTGGTGGGTTTGAAAAAACCGTAGTTCTCTTTCAGCCCGTCCGGAATTTTTTTCCTTAATCTACGGTAGGTGGGACTTGAAGAAGGATGGGTTATAAGCTGCCAGGCTTTTAATGTAAATTCAAAATCTTCAGGGGCTTCTTTTCGCCACCTTTCTACAGTATTTAAGGAGGGGGGTTGATAAAAGGTCTTCTGTATCTCTACAACACCAAAATTACTGTAGTATTTGTCTCTTCCCACCGGAAAACCACAGCATCCTATTTTTACCTTCATTTCTTAAGAAGAAACTCTATCCCAGGCTATATCACTTGCATTAAAAACCGGACCTTCCTTACAGACTCGCAAATAACCCTTAACACCTTGCACTACACACCCTCCGCAAGCCCCTACTCCACAGCCAATTATTTGCTCCAGGAGAACCTGGCAAAAAATTCCATGTTCTACGGATAGACCAGCAATGATCCGGAGCATTGGTAAGGGGCCACAGGCATAAATAGCAATCCCCTGGTAGGAGGATAAACCTTTTATATAATCGGTAACCACATCAGATATAAGTCCTTTGTAACCATAGCTTCCATCTTCTGTAGCCAGATATGTTTTAAAAGGATTTTTCTTATAAAACTGCTCTCCTATAATCATTTCTTGAAAACTCTTGAATCCGGCAAAAAGACTAATGGAAATTTTTTTTTCGGACATAAATTCCAGCTTTTGCAAGAGATAAAGTAGCGGCGCAATCCCCATTCCTCCCCCTACAACGAGATATTCTCTTGTTTCCTTTTTAATGAAAAATCCCTGACCCAGGGGTCCAAGTAGATCCACTTCCTGATTTTTCTCCAATTGGGATAAAATCTCAGTTCCCCTACCTACAACCCTGTACAAGATAGTTAAATCTCCTTCAGTAAAACCACTAATACTAAAAGGTCTGCGCAAGAGCGGTAAAAAATCGTCTCCTATCCTTACATGAACAAACTGCCCTGGAACGGGCCGGGGGAAAAAAGATGGAACCTCAAAGGTCAATCGATAAATATTTTTCGCCACCCTCTCATTTATAAGAATCTTTGTTTTAGCTTGTACCAACCGAGAGCCACCTCTTAGTAATTATTTTCCACAGCCACATCTGGACCTTTTCTTCTTAATTGGTTTGGGAGCCAGGCTTTTTCCAGAAACCCAGATTTTTCTGGAATAGCGATTGTTGTTTTCGTTGGTTTCTCTTATTGCATTATCAGGATCAGCAACAACTGTTAGATTGTACCACTGAGAAACCGGAAAAATAAACCTTATCTCTTGGGTAACTTCTTCAGAGGCTCTGGGCATGCGAATTTTAAATAACATGTAAGTTTGATCAAATTCAATAGCAGCAGTAGCAAAACTAATACTCCGGGTAAAATCATCTCCTCCAAAATTGGCTAATCTAACTTTAAGAGGAACTTCCTGACCTGCCTGTATGTTATCCGGAACATCTATTCCAGTAACAACAAGATCAGCAGGTTGTGCCATTTTTAAACCATCTCCTGCAGAAGATTGACTGGTTCCCTTTTCAGCAAACCCTATCCCTGAGACAAAAAAAGTCAACAGAAAAAGCGCACCTATTTTCTTCAGAATTTTTATGTTCCCCCGCATTCTAAACCTCCCTTAAAAGTGGATAGTTTCACTACCATCCCATAAGATAAAAAAGGATGGTTGCCAGTGCAAAAAAGAGAGCAGAAGTTAAAATTTTGGCACGAGGAAAATTTTGGTAAATGACCCTTGATAAAAGTCCCGATGATATTCCAAGATACACAGCTAAAAAAATCCCGAGAAGCGGGATTATAAAAAATAAGTTATATACAAAAAGAGGGAAAAGTATTGCTTTTCTAAAGGAGCTTATCCCGGACAAAAAAACAAGGGTGGGCAGGTAAATCTGACCTGTACAGACGAATTCAACTGACGAGACAAGAAATCCAATCCCCAGTGCTATGGGTATTAAAAACTCTTTCCCTCTCATTTTTCGACCGATAAACGTGTTAACCATCTTCCTCCAGCGGGAAGGTATTTTTAAACTCATGTCTTCCGGATTGCCTTTTCTTATCTTAAAATAGTCAAAAAGGCTTAAAACTCCCAGTAAGCTGGTAAAAGAAACCCCGGCTATAAATATACCTTTTCTGAGAAAAGGGAAAAAAGTTGCTCTGTGCAGGAATTCGAAAAGCCCTAAACCGATTAAAAAATAACTGGTGAATACAGCTACAACAAAGGATACACCTACCTGCAGAATCTCTTTTCTTTCCTTGTTAAGATAACTAAGATAGGTAATTAAAAAAATAACCACAGAAAAGGCGCAGGGATTAACCCCGTCAATTAAACCAGCGGTAGCTACGGCTGGAATTTTTAGTTTTTCCAGATATGTCTGTGCTTTTTCTCCTTTTTCTATTTTTTCCAGCTTTTCCTGAATGTTAATCCAGGTTTTTGGGCTACCAGTGGAAAGATAACCTTTTATTATCTCCTCCAATTTTCGCACACTTATCTCTCTCACAAAATAGTATTCCCCGATAAAAACCGCAGGAGAAAGGTGCCTTTTTTCCGGTGGAACACCGTAAAGCTCCCCTATTGCTTCCTCGAGAACCTGATTTTTCCTTTCGCCAAGGTTGAAATATTCCACCTCAAGAGTAGGGTATTTATTCTTGAGGTACGATAATCCATATTCAAAAATGTTACACTCGCGACAACCTGGTTCAAAAAAATAGGCAAGATGTACAGTCTTTTCAGAAGTAACCCGGGTTTTATCCGGAACTTTTTCTTCCTCCTTATCGGTATATGTTTTAGAGGAAGCCTGTAAAATTAAATTTTCCAAACGAGCCTTAATCTGCTCCGGACCGTACATTATCTCTTCACCAAATATAACTACCGGCAAATCAAAAACATCAGGTCTTTCCTCTTCTGTAGTAATTTGAGCTTCCATCTCCAGAAATAGCTCGTAGTTTTTTGGCTGATCAATGTCATAATAAACTATCTGCAAGAAACGGTATTTTTCAAGAAGCTCTGGAAAATACTCTCCTATCATCTCCTGGCAATGGGGACAGGCAGGTGACTCAAATACTACTATCTTGAAATTACCCTCTTCATTAGAGGCAAAGATGACGGTTGACAAAACAAAAAGCCAGGGTAAGATCAAGCACCACCCGGATATCCATCTACATATATCTCTCGCATTCATATTTTTGTAAAACACCATGTACAATTGACTTTTTGCCTAACTTAGCTTATGCACTAATCCAAACAGATTTTTGGCATTTTCAGATGTAGTTAAAGTTAACTTTCTCTGGTCAAGCCCCCGTATAGAGGCTATTTTTTCAATCACATATTTTAAAAAAGAAGGTTCGTTCCTTTTCCCCCTTACCGGTTGAGGAGCGAGATAGGGACAATCTGTCTCAACCACAAGTTTATCCAGAGGAACACTACTGGCTATTTTCTGAAGATTAAAAGCCTTAGGAAAGGTAACAGTTCCAGCAAGGGATATGTAAAGACCAAGTTCCAGGCAGGTTCTCATGTCCTCTTCATTTCCAGAAAAACAATGCATAACCCCTTTATGAATCTTCTCACCTCGCAGAATGGCCAACGTATCTTTCATGGCATCCCTTGAGTGTATAATCACCGGAAATCCTTTTTCCTTGGCCAGCTCAAGCTGAAATTTAAAAACCTCCTTTTGAACTGTACGCGGCGAGTTTTCATAGTGATAATCAAGACCAACTTCTCCCAGCGCAACAATCTTTTCATGTTCTAAAGCTTTTATTAATTTAGGTTCCAGATCCTTCCAGTAGAAAGCATCGTGAGGGTGTATTCCTGCTGCTCCATAAAGAAAGTTGTATTTTTCAAGTAAACTGTAAAATAAATCCAGTTCGCCAAAATCAGAACACACACATATTATGAGAGTTATTCCCTGATGTAGCGCCCTTTGAATAACTGAATCCCGATCAGGATTAAAACGCCTGTCTGTTAGATGAGCGTGGGTATCGATCATTTTCTACTGGTAAGTATAAATTTAAGAAAAAGCCAGTCTTTGTCAATTATGACACATCTGAAATTAGAGTCTTATATTTCCAACGTATATCATTCATTTTGAAATTTTACGGCCGTTCTACAGGCAAGAATTTCAGCAACATCACTCATGATCATGGAAGTTGCAAATCTAACATTTATCACAGCATCAGCCTCCATTTTTTTGCTTCTTCAATCATCCTTTTTAAAGCCTCCTCCCTTGCTTCACTCATCATCTCGGTATATTCCTTTATTTTTTTCCCTCTATTTTTTCGCAGTTTACCCCTATCATGTAAAAACTCCTTATTTTGTTAATGTATAGGTAAAATCCTAATTTGTCTTCCTATCCATTTTACCTCCTTACAATCTGTATACTTTTTCAGTAATCTCTTTATACAATCTACAATATGAGGTGTACATTTATTGGTAAAAATATGCCCTGCCATAATGCCTTTTTTGGGAATCAAATGGGTACTTTTGTAGTAACATCCACTTTTCTTCATCATCAGGTAGAGTTCATTCCTAAAAGCGGTGATATCAAATTTACAGTTCGCATCTGGAACCATATATAATTTTATTTCACCGTTTGAACCCAAAGAATCTGGATTAGAACGATCACTAAAAAAGCAATAAGGAACACTACAGTCTTTGTAAAAAGAATTATAATTTTCCAATGTTAATCTTTTACCATCCACCTCCACTTTACCAAATAATCTGAAACGGTTCTTTTCGTCATAATACAGTCCAAAATAAATGTTTTTAACATATTTACTTCCGGGGCATTTAACAGAAACTCTTAAGGTTGGAATTGTATGGCAGCATGAAGACAGTTCAAGAATCCATTTGTTTTTATTATTCCCTCTTCGCTCGATTCTTATGGTGGTACTATTTACCTCTTTTCCCTTATATACCATCCCAGTTTCTACACCGATAATGTTGTCATTATTACGTGCACGTCTTTGAGCTTCTGCATCAAGTTGAGAAAAATCCTCTCCTGTACAGATATTCCTATCCCATAGTGCTCTCCCGCAAGTTCCATCTATAAAACTCATACCAATAGGTTTACACTCAGATGGTAAATCTATATAGTATTTGATTGTCCTTTTCTTACATTCCCTTGTGGATCTTATACTTTTACAATTACATTTCAATCTTGCCACCTCTTGCTCTAAGGCTGGCTGAGTTAATTTAGTACTACCTTGAGCGAAAGCCTCCCCTCCTGTTAAAACGAGAATTAAAAAACAAAACATGCTTATTTTCTTTTTACTCATAATAACTTCTCCTAATTTTTTTAAACCTTAGCTTTACAATTTCTCTTTTTCACCTCCTAAAATATTTTTACCTGAACCTTCCGCATTGTACTATCAGACAATGTGCTGTCAAGAAAATTCTCTCAGGTTCAAAAGGATGATATTGGATTTTTCCTGAAAGATATAGATTTTAATATATCCAGGAGAGATGTTGGGGAAAATTCACCTCCGCTTAGATAGCCTAATCCTCATACACCAAAGTAACTGGAGAGTAGAACTTTAAGTTTTTGCCGTAATACAGAACAGGAGTAGTATTTTTTCCCCAGCCTGTAATTGTGTTCAACTATCTCTTTTGCCAGATGGGGCTCCATGAGGACCCTTCTGGTTAGCTCCACGGCTTCAGAGTTAACATAATCATTAAGCTCAATAACTTTAAATCCCTTAGGCTTTATATCTATCGTATATATGGAGTAAGTATTAACCACAATTGGTTTTTTAAAATAGATAGCCTCTAAAAAAGCATTGCCAAATCCTTCAACAGTTGATGGATAAGTTACAAGATCGGCATGGGCATAAACATCCCAGGGGGTGTATATCTTTCTTCCATCTTCTGTTTTTCCACGTTTAGGCTTTATAATATCGGAGATAAAAAGGGTCTGAACACCCAATAACGAGGAGTACTCTTTCACTCTCTGCTCGTATTCATAACCTTCATCGCCCGAGGCATGTGAAATAACGAGTTTCGCTTTCATATTTAATCTTTTTACAAGCTCTATGGAATGCTCAATTCCCTTTCTTTTTACCACCCGCGTCGGTTGTAAAATAAAAAGTTCGTCGGGTTCAATTCCAAGGGCTTCTTTTATATCCCGGGAATAATCGTCAACTTTTGGTGGGTTATCAAAGTCCATCACGTTGGGTATTACCATTGCTGAAATTCCTGTTCTGAGGCTTAGCTGATTATCAGCAGAGGAATTAATCACTACATGTTGAATAGAAGGAAGATGAGGAGGAAAAGCCATATTTATATAATCCCAAACGCCATTAACTAAAAATCTCTTTCTTTCCCAGTAAAAGTCATGATGGTGGGCAATGGTAGGGATGGCTGTTTCAGCTATGACCTCGGTTATGGCAAGTCCAAGAGGAACATTTAAAGGTATGGCAAGTGCATTTTCTGGGATAAGAATATCTATTCCAAAATTTCTGATAAACTTGTAGATTTCTTTTTTAAGTTTATCCTTCAGCCTTTGAATTTTCCTGGTGACAGATGGTTTTCTGTATCTTTTGTTGTTAAAACACTCACTAAAAATTTTCTTGATTTCCGGGTGTTTAAAATGAGCTTCCTCCACAAGTAATGACTTCTCCGGGGGTCTATCAAGCTCTCCAGCCATGTAAAAGCATACATATCCTTCTTCCTCCAGAACCCTGGCCCATTTTGCAACCTCCAGAGAAACACCGTCTATGCCGGCCAATCTGGTGGATATAAATCCAATATGCCTTATTCTTTTTTGCTCCATCTTATTTTAAACCCTTATGGTTTATCGGCAATCACACATAATTTCTTTAAATTTTTATTTGACTTATCCATCAGAAACTTTAAACTTATTTATTAACCTTTCAAAAAGAAAACAAACTAAGTTAAAAGAGGCACATACTATGGAAAATGAATTGAGCCAGATAAAGAAATTAGCTGTTGAGGCAGCAAAGCAAGCTGGTGAAATCCTCATGGAAAATTTTGGTAAAGTTGGGACAATTGGCATCAAAAAGAGAGGCGACCTTGTAACCAATGTCGATATAGAAATAGAAAGAAAAATCATCCAGCTTATTCAAAAAAGCTATCCTCATCATAGCATACTCTCAGAAGAAAGCAAAGGGTTTCAGGGAACAGGTGAATATAGATGGATAATTGATCCTCTTGATGGAACTCACAACTACATTAGATGTATCGAGATGTTTGGTGTATCTATAGCTGTTGAATGGAGAGGAGAAGTTGTTCTGGGTGTGGTTTATCTGCCTTACCACAATCAATTCTACTTTGCTCAAAAAGGAAAAGGTGCTTTCTTAAACCAGAAAAAAATAGAGGTTTCACAAAGGAAGTTAAGTGAAGCTACACTCATCTATGACAGTAATTTTAACCTTGATAAAGAGAATCTGGTTCTTCAAAACCTGGTGAAGTTGGGAAGAAAAGTTTTTAATGTCAGAATGTTTGGTTCAACAGCCAGAGCGCTAACCTATATAGCTGAGGGAAAAGTGGACCTCATGGTAGAGTATTTTGATAAACCATGGGATTTTTCTGCAGGAGCACTAATTGTAGAAGAAGCTGGAGGAAAAGTAACTGATACCCGTGGTAAGCCCTGGAGTCCACGGATCAGGGGCTATGTAGCCTCAAACGGTATTTTTCATGAAGAGGTGCTGAGTCTTCTATCATAAGAGTTGAATTTTTCAGTATCCGACCAGCGATTTTTTTTCTTGTCTTGGGATAGTTTTTTTAGTAAAATAAGCAAAATAAAAGCTCTAACCGGGAGGAAAAAATGGCAAAATTTTCTATCGGGATAGATTTTGGTACAGAATCAGCAAGGGCTGTACTGGTAAGGGTAGACAATGGAGAAGAAGTGGCAAGTGCTGTGCATCGTTATGCAGATGGAGTGATAGACGAGAGACTTCCAGGAACAGACATTGAGCTTGAACCTGATTGGGCCCTGCAGAACCCGGCTGATTATCTCGAAGCAATTAAAACAGCTATTCCTGCTGTTTTAAGAGAGGCAGGTATTTCTCCCGATGATGTGATTGGTATAGGTATAGACTTTACTTCCTGTACCATGCTTCCTACTGATAAAAATGGGGTTCCCCTCTGTATGAAAAAGGAGTTCAAAAATAATCCCCATGCCTGGGTTAAACTCTGGAAACACCATGCAGCACAACCAGAGGCTGACAGAATAAATCAGATAGCCAGGGAAAGAGGAGAAAAATGGCTGGAACGTTATGGAGGAAAAATCTCTTCCGAGTGGTTTTTTCCTAAATGTCTGCAGATTTTAAATGAAGCTCCGGAAATTTATCAAGCTGCAGATAAACTTATAGAAGCAGCAGACTGGGTAGTCTGGCAATTAACAGGCGAAGAAAAAAGAAGTTCCTGTACTGCAGGATATAAAGCTATCTGGGACCCGGATGAAGGTTTCCCTTCTGAGGAGTACTTTCGAGCTGTTCATCCCGAAATGGAAAATATCGTTGATGAAAAGATGACCAGAAACATATATTTTCTGGGGCAAAAAGCGGGAGGACTAACTGCCTACATGGCCAGTGTCACTGGGCTTAAAGAAGGCACTCCTGTAGCGGTTGCCAATGTAGATGCCCATGTCTCCGTTCCAGCCATGAGTGTTACTGAACCGGGAAAGATGGTCATGATAATGGGAACCTCTATATGTCATATGATGGTAGATAAAAAGTTTCAGCCTATACCAGGAGCTTGTGGAATAGTTAAGGAAGGGATACTTCCTGGTTATTTTGGGTATGAAGCTGGACAGTCAGCAGTGGGTGATATCTATGCCTGGATGGTGAAAAACACAGTTCCCCCGGAATACTGGGAGGAAACCAGAAAAAGAAACATGGATATTTATCAAGTTCTGGAAGAAAAAGCTTTCGGTATTAAACCTGGTGAAACCGGACTTCTGGCTCTTGACTGGTGGAATGGAAACCGCTCTGTTCTTGTAGATGCTGATCTAACCGGTGTTCTTCTGGGTTATACTCTTGAAACCAAGCCCGAGGAAATCTACAGAGCTATTATTGAGGCTACCGCTTTTGGTACTTACAAGATAATCAATTCTTTTGAAGAAAAACAAATAAAGGTAAACGAACTTTATGCCTGTGGAGGTTTGCCGGAGAAAAGTAGACTGGTTATGCAGATTTTTGCCGATGTAACCGGCAGAAAAATCAAACTTTCCGCCAGACCTCACACTCCTGCTTTTGGGTCAGCTATGTTTGGGGCAGTAGCTGCAGGACGTGCGAATGGGGGATATAACAACATTTTTGAAGCAGTAGAACATATGGCATATTTAAAAGAAGATTACTACTCTCCTGATCCGGAAAGTCACAAGATATACCAGCAGATCTTTTCTGAATATGACAGGCTTCACGACTATTTCGGCAGAGGAGAGAATGACGTTATGAAAAGATTGAAAAAGATCAAATTAAAAGTAAAAGGAGAAGGAGTGGAAAAATGTTAGAAGATCTTAAGGAGCGTGTCTGTGAATTGAATTTGGAACTGCCCAGAAATAAACTGGTAACTGCTACAAGTGGTAATGTAAGTGGAAGGGATTCTGAAACAGGATATGTGGTAATCAAACCAAGTGGGGTAAAATACTCGGAACTGAAACCTACTCTAATGGTTGTGGTTGATCCTGAAGGCAATGTGGTTGAGGGCAAACTGAAACCCTCTGTAGATACGAAGACCCACCTTTACGTTTACCGACACCGCAGGGATGTGAATGGAATAGTTCATACTCATTCAAATTATGCCACAAGTTTTGCAGCTCTCGGTGAACCAATTCCGGTTTATCTTACCGCCATTGCCGATGAATTTGGAGGACCAATTCCAGTGGGAAAGTACGCTCCTATTGGTGGTGAGGAAATAGGTAAAGAAATAGTTCGCTCTATTGGCAACTCTCCTGCCATTTTGATGAAAAACCATGGAGTCTTTACCATTGGACCAACACCAGAGGAGGCTGTTAAAGCAGCAATAATGGTAGAGGATGTTGCCAAGACAGTATACCTTGCTCTCCTTAGAGGTAAACCTGATGAGATACCTCCCGAGGAGGTAGCCAGAGCTCATCGAGCTTACATGGAAAAATACGGGCAAAGGTGAAATCCGGGTGCTAACCATGGGAAAGACAATTGCTGAAAAGATAATATCCAGACATTGCGGCAGAGAAGTTGAGGCAGGTGAACTGGTAATAACCCGGGTTGATTTTGCCATAGCGCAGGACGGAACAGCACCCCTTGCCATTCAGAGATTTCAAGAAATGGGAAAAGAAAAGATTTTTGCACCGGATAAAGTAGCCTTTTTCATAGATCACAGCGCCCCACCTCCAAGTAAAGACATAGCTTCCCTCCAGAAACTCATGCGTGATTTTGCTCGAGAGAAGGGAATTAACTTTTACGATATAGGGTCCGGAGTATGCCATGTGGTAACAGTTGAAGAAGGATGGGTCAGTCCAGGAGACCTCGTTGTGGGAGCAGACTCTCATACCTGTACCTATGGAGCATTAAACGCTTTTGCCACTGGAGTTGGATCTACTGATCTTGCAGCCGTGATGGCTTCTGGGTGTATATGGCTTCGAGTTCCAGAGAGCATCAAAGTTTATCTGAAAGGAAAACTATCCCATGGAGTTTATGCCAAAGATGTGATTCTTTACCTGGCAGGAAAAATTACCTCACGAGGAGCTACCTACAAGTCAATAGAATTTGAGGGGGAGGTAATTGAAAATCTCTCTATGGAATCAAGGTTCACGATATCCAATATGGCTATGGAAATGGGGGCAAAGACTGGAATAATGAAAGTAGACAAAAAGACTGCAAACTGGATAAAGGGAAGAGTAAAAAAAGAAATTAAACCGGTAAATCCAGATCCAGACGCTGTTTACAGCAAAGTTTTTGAATTTGACATTTCTCACCTTTCTCCTCAGATAGCCCGCCCCCATACCGTGGATAATGTCTGTCCAGTGGAAGAGGTAGAGGGAATCCCTATCCAGCAAGCTTTTTTAGGAACCTGTACCAACGGAAGACTTGAAGATCTAAGAATAGCTGCTTCCATTTTAAGTAAGAGGAAGGTTCATCCAGAGGTAAGATTTATCATTGCACCAGCCTCACGGAGAATTTACCTTGAAGCTTTAAGAGAAGGCATCATATCCTGTCTTGTGGATGCGGGTGCTGCAATAGTGACCCCTGGCTGTGGATGTTGTGTGGGAACTCATAATGGAATTCCTGCTGATGGAGAAAATGTGATCTCCACAGCTAATAGAAATTTTAAAGGAAGAATGGGAAATCCCGATGCTTTTATCTATCTTGCCTCTCCAGCAACAGTTGCCGCATCGGCAGTTGAAGGGAAAATAACTGACCCCAGGAGATATCTCAAATGAAAGGAAAAATTTTAAGGGGGAAGGTTCATAAATTTGGAGATGACATAAATACAGACTACATAATTTCTGGACGGTATAAATTTAAGACCCTTAATCTTGATGAACTGGTCAGACACATATTTGAAGATATCCATCCAGGATTCTATAACCGGATTACTCCTGGTGATTTTATTGTGGCCGGTGAAAATTTCGGATGCGGGTCGTCTCGTGAACAAGCTCCTCTGGTGATTAAACACGCTAAAATAGGAGCAGTACTTGCACGTTCCTTTGCCAGGATCTTTTACCGTAATGCCATCAACACCGGACTTCCCATAATAATAACCCAAACAGATAAAATAAAACAGGGAGATATTTTGCAAATTGATCTTGGTAAAGGAGAAATAAAGATAGAAAATAGGGGAATCTCCCTCTCTGTTGAACCATTTGCTCCGGAAATACTAAAAATTATTGAATCAGGAGGATTAGTAGAGTACTTTAAAAAATACGGAGGATGGAGTTTTTCTCCCTGAATCTTCATAATATTTCTGTTAAACCAGCATGATTTACCCTCGCTTCTTCAAAAATATTAAGTCTCCTACACTGAAGTTTTAAGTGAAGCTTATAAAATTATAGCT